>CAJTYC010000005.1 GCA_910584185.1 uncultured Muribaculaceae bacterium | reverse complement strand
GTTGTTATTGTTGTTTTAATTAAGAAATTAGGTCGACGTGAGTCGACCTTTTTCTTTTTTCTTGCTTGCGCTTCGCGCTTGCTGCTTGCTTGCGCTTAGCGCTTGCACACCTCCAAAACCGCAATGCAGCTTATGGGCGCTTCGCGCCCTCACAGAACAAAAGCTGACGGGGTGCTTGCCTTCCTTTGCCTTTTGGCCTTCCTTTGCCTTTTGCCTTTTGGCCTTTCTTTTTCTGGGTCAGCGGTTTTTGTACATGTTTTCGTAGTAGGCTTGGTAGTCGCCGTTGGTGATGTTGTCTACCCAGTCCTGGTGGTCGAGGTACCAGCGGACTGTTTTCTCAATGCCCTCCTCGAATTGCAGGCTTGGCTCCCAGCCGAGTTCGCTCTGGAGCTTGCGGGAGTCTATGGCGTAGCGCATGTCGTGGCCCTTTCGGTCGGTGACGTAGGTGATCAGCTCGTCGGAGTAGCCTTCGGGGTTGCCGAGCAGGCGGTCCACAGTCTTTATTATCACCTTTATCAGGTCGATGTTTTTCCACTCGTTGAAGCCGCCGATGTTGTAGGTCTGGGCCGGTTTGCCCTTGTGGAAAATCAGGTCGATGGCGCGTGCGTGGTCCTCTACGAAGAGCCAGTCGCGCACGTTCTCACCCTTGCCGTATACGGGGAGCGGCTTGCGCTGGCGTATATTGTTGATGAAGAGAGGAATCAGCTTCTCGGGGAACTGGTACGGGCCGTAATTGTTGGAGCAATTGGTTATGATGGTGGGCATGCCGTAAGTGTCGTGGTATGCGCGTACGAAATGGTCGCTTGCGGCCTTTGAGGCGGAGTAGGGGGAGTGAGGATTGTATTTTGTGGTCTCGAGGAAGAACTCCGTGCCGAAAGCGTAGTGATGCTGAGCCGAAGATGCAGTGGTGGTGAAAGGAGATTCCGTGCCTTCGGGGTGGGTCAGTTCGAGGGCACCGTAGACCTCGTCGGTAGAGATATGATAGAAGAGCTTGCCATCGAAGCCTTCGGGCGACTCCTCCCATGCGATCTTTGCAGCCTGAAGCAGCGAGAGCGTGCCCATGACGTTGGTTCTGGCGAAGGTGAAAGGGTCGAGTATCGAGCGGTCCACGTGGCTCTCGGCAGCGAGGTGGATTATGCCGTCGATATGGTGTTGGCGCATGATGCGGAGCATCTCATCGAAGTCGGCGATGTCTGCCCGTATGAACTTATAGTTAGGACGATCCTCGATGTCGCGGAGGTTGGCGAGGTTGCCGGCATAGGTCAGCTTGTCGAGGTTGATTATGTTATAGTCGGGATACTTGTTGACAAAAAGTCGCACCACGTGCGAGCCTATGAAACCGGCGCCGCCGGTGATCATGATATTTTTCATCTCATTACTTATCTTTACAATTATGCGTCAAAATTACTGAAAAAAAGTGTGATGAGCAAATGTGTGTTGCCAATGTCGGCAAGTTTATGTAAATTTGCAGCATGAAAGAACTTTTCTTTTTTCTCAGACGATATGCTGCGCCCTATAAGCGCGACATAATACTCAGCGTGGTGTTTAACCTGCTCACTGCGCTTTTCACACTATTCAGCTTTGCCTTCATCATACCGATTCTGCAGATGCTCTTCGGCATGGATTCGAGCGAATATTCCTTCATGGAATGGGGTAGCGGAAGTATCAAGGATGTGGTAATCAATAACTTCTACTACTTTATGGCTCAGATGATAAAGGTGCGCGGAGCCTCCTTCACGCTTGCCTTCCTGGGTTTGACATTGGTGGTCACCTGCCTGCTTAAGGTGATGACCGCCTATCTGAGCGAATACTTCACCATACCGATGCAGAACGGCGTGGTGCGCGACATAAGGCGAGAGATGTATGACAAGATAGTTTCCTTGCCGATAGGCTTCTTCACGGCCGAGCGCAAGGGAGATATCATGGCCAGGCTCTCGGGCGATGTGCAGGAAGTACAGAACTCCGTCATGGCGAGCCTCTTCTCGCTCATCAAATATCCTATCATGATTATCGCCTGCCTGGGCATGATGATTATGGTCAGCTGGAAACTTACGATATTCGTGTTTCTGATGCTGCCGATTGTGGGCTTGGTGATGGGACGTGTTGGCAAGAAACTGAAAGCCAAATCATTGGCATCGCAAAACAAATGGGGCGACATACTCTCAAACGCTGAGGAGACCATCGGGGGCTTGCGTATAATCAAAGCCTTCAACGCCGAGAAGATGATGGAACGCCGCTTCGCGCGGCAGACGCAGGACTTCTACCGCATCAACAACAGCGTGAACCGCCGCACCGCCCTCGCCCACCCCATGAGCGAATTTCTCGGCACCACTGCGATTGCGATAATCCTTTGGTTCGGGGGGAGCCTGATTGTGGCGCATCACAGCGATATAGATGGTCCTACCTTCATCTACTACATGGTGATGTTTTACAGCCTCATCAATCCGGCCAAAGACTTGTCGAAGACCTCATATACCGTGCGCAAAGGTATGGCGGCCAAACAACGAATCGACAAGATACTTAACGCCGTTAACCCGATTACCGACCCGGCTCATCCGGTGGAATTGGCTGCGTCGCGCCGAGGCGATCAGTGCGGAGTCAGCTTCCGCGACGTCAGCTTCGGGTATAACCCCGAGCATGATGTGCTTCGCCATATCAACTTGGAGGTGAAGCCCGGCGAGACAGTCGCCGTGGTGGGCCAGTCAGGCTCCGGCAAATCCACGCTTGTCGACCTGATACCGCGCTTCTGGGATGTGGAGCGCGGAGAGATACTGATTGACGATGTCAACGTGAAAGATTACCGTGTGAAAGACCTGCGGTCGCTGATGGGCAACGTGAACCAGGAAGCCATACTCTTCAACGACACCATATACAACAATATAGCCTTTGGGGTTGACAACGCCACTCCAGAGGCGGTGGAACAGGCAGCACGTGTGGCCAATGCCCACGACTTCATAATGCAGACCGAAGAGGGTTACGACACCGTGATAGGCGATCGCGGTTGCCGTCTTTCGGGTGGGCAGCGCCAGCGTATCAGCATAGCGCGGGCCATACTCAAGAACCCCGCCATACTGATACTCGACGAGGCCACCTCCGCGCTCGACACTGAGAGCGAACGCCTGGTGCAGGAGGCCCTGGAAAAACTGATGAAAGACCGCACCACGATCGTGATTGCCCACAGGCTCTCGACAATCGTGAATGCCGACAAGATATGCGTGCTCCATGACGGCGTAATCACCGAGATGGGTACCCACGAGGAACTGCTTGCCAAGAACGGCATATACAAGCACCTCGTGGATATGCAGCAAGTGTAACTTGCTGCATATCCGATGAATAATTAAAAATGAATAATGACTAATATGGACGAACAAAATAAGCCGGTTATGCCTGAGTGTGAGAACCTTGGTCATGAAGATAATGCAGCCCTCGGCGGTAACAAAAGTCATGACGAAAACCTTGGCGAAAACAATGAGACGCGTCAGGGGCCGCCGGCGATACCTGAGGAGCTTCGCACCGAGATCAACACCGAGAAAAAATGGGCAGACACGTTTGGCATCGAGTATGACGAGCGTAAAGTGATTGAAGAGAACGGGCAACCCGCGGCCGACTCCGCCCCTGTGGCCGACCCGGCTCCCGGCGTCAAGTCCTCTCCGGCCGGTGGCCCGGCCCCTATGTACGTTATGCCACCGGATGAACAGCTGCCGCCCGTGCAGCCGGAATTTCGCGAGCCTATGCCGCCTACGTATATGGTTTGGGCGGTGATATCGACAGTGTGTTGCTGCCTGCCGTTCGGCGTGGTGGCAATCTTCTTTGCCGCACAGGTGAGCACCAAATATTACGCCCGCGACTTTGAGGGGGCCAAAAAGGCTTCAGAGCGTGCGGAACTCTGGATAATCCTCGCCATAGCATTGGGCGTGGCCTTCAATATCCTCTATATGCCCCTGTCGCTGCTCAGCAGCTCCTTGCTGGAAATATGATGGGGCGCAGAGCCAAGATTATAACGGCGGCCGCAGCCGTGGCGACAGTGGCCGCACTTTATTACATCTTCAATCCGGCCACATCTGTGTGGGCACCCAAGTGTGTGTTCAAGATGATGACGGGATACGAATGCCCGGGGTGTGGAAGCCAGCGGCTGCTGCACTCCCTGCTGCATGGCGACATAGCCTCGGCATGGCACGCCAATGCCTATCTGCTCTGCATATCACCCCTGCTTCTGCTTATGGCCATTGCCGCTATGCAGCGCGTCAAATATCCACGCCTCTATGCAGCCGTCAACTCGCTGCCCGTCATCACCGTGGTCTGCATATCGTTGGTGGCGTGGACAATATTCAGGAATCTTTAGAGCCCATCTCTTAAACATGGAAGAATCAAAGCCTATTTTTATCATCGGCTACATGGCATGTGGCAAGACCACCTTTGGCAAGGCGTTGGCGCGTGCCAAAGGGTGGGAATTTATTGACTTGGATTTTTATATAGAGCAGAGATTCCGTATGCCGATAACACGGATATTTGCGGAGAAAGGGGAGGAGGAATTTCGGCGCATGGAATCGTCGATGCTCAGGGAAGTCGGGGAATTTGAAAATGTGGTGGTGGCCTGCGGGGGAGGCACGCCATGCTTCCGGGGAAATATAGACTATATGAACGAGCGTGGCCTTACGGTATGGCTCGAAGCGACAATAGACAAGACCGTGTCGCGGTTGGTCATAAACAACTCACGCCGACCGTTGATGGCCGGCAAGAGCGAAGCGGAGATGCGCGAGGCCGTGGAAAAAGGATTGGCGGCCCGCGAAGAATACTATTCGCAAGCCGCCATACGATTTAGCGGGGAAGAACTCGAAGATCGCCGTCAGATTTCGGCCACAGTGGAGCGGTTCTTGAGCTTGGAGTCGGACTTGCGTCCATAGATTGAGGGATACATCACGAAACGCTGGGTGAGGTAACCGAGCAGCAGCCAGACGAGCGATACAATCCACAGGGATTCGAACTCTCCGGATATTTGCGATATGGTGGCGCCATTAGAAGAGATCTTGATGAAGCCCGTCACGCCCCAAGTGGAGGGGAGAATGTCGGCGAGATAGCGCCATATGGGCGTCATGTCATAGTGAGGCCATATAAGGCCCGAGAGCAGGAGGAGCACCACAGAAGTCACTACCCAGCTCACGAACACCGACTCGCGCTCCGTGACAAACGCCTGGAACACATAACCGATGCCGAAAGCCCCGAGCGTCATGGGGAGCAGATAAGCCATCTCCTCGGCGAGTGAGCCCGCCATGGGGAATCGGAACATCAGCGGCACGTAATGAATCAGGAAGATGATTGGAATCACGAGAATCGTGATGTAGCATAATATCTGGCCGAGCATTGTGCCGGCCACCGACTTCATATTGTTGTGGGGGTTGTAGCCCACGAGCCAGCGGCTTTCGCGCCTTGCGCCGCCGGCCATACCGACGGCGAGCACGATGCACTGATGCAGGATCAGGATAAGCACTCCCGGCATGATGAACGAGTCGAAACCGCTACGGATATTGCCCATCGGGATGTAATTCATGGGTAGCGGGTCTTCCACGGCGATAGTCTCGGCGAGCGGCGCCACGAGGTTGATATCCTTGGTCATCAGTTCATTGCCCATCTCCATCATCACGTTGGTGGTGGCCATGAGGAAGCCTCTATAGCGCAGCAGAAGCGTCATGTCGCTGTAAAGCACGGCATTGCCCTGCTCCGAACGGCCAATATTCTTGGCGAAGCCATGAGGAATCTCGAGAATTGCGAAAGCCTTGTGGGAGTCCATCGCCTTCTTCGCCTCCGGGAGGTCGGTCGCATAGCCGAGCACGCGGGCCTCGTCGCAGGCGTCGATGTTGCGCACCAGTTCGCGGCTGAGCGAGGTGCGGTCATTGTCGACCACCACGAGCGGCACATCCTTGACCAGCTCCGGGTTATATATCAGCGAATATATGATAGGATAAGCGAGCGGCAGGAAGAGCAGGAAGAGCATAATGCCGACATCGTGTGTCACCATCTTGAACTCCCGGCAATATACATTTACCAGCCCGAGTATGAAAGACTTGAATTTTTTCATAAGAGGAAAATTTACGCTGAGGCCGAGCCGGCATCAAGGGGTGTAGACAGGGCGGAGCATGTTGCGCTTGAGCTTCCAGAGCATGGTGAGCGGAGCGATGATATAAGCGATATAGGCCACAAACCACATGCGTGAGAAGAAAATGTCGCGGCCATTGAGCGCGATGTCGCTGTAGATAAGGAAATTATAGCGAATCGGCATGAGGTAGCTGAAAATGCTCATGGCCGGATACATACTCTCTTCGGGAAAAGAGAAAGCAGCGATAGAGAAACTCAGTATGCCCGTCAACGCGCAGATTGAGAGCGAGAAGCGCAGGTTTGGGATGACGCAGAACACGAAAAGCGCGAAGCCCTGCGATGCGAGCACGAAGAGCAGCTCCGAGAGGATTAGCCAGCCCCACGAGCCGGCCATGGTATAGCCGCAGAACTTGAAGAGCCAAACAGTCATGAAGATGATAATTACCCACCAGATGAGGGTCTGTGGTAGCAGCTTGGCATAGACAGCCCTGAAGATCGAGCCGCGGGCCATGCGCATCAGGCGCACCGAAGTGTGGTACTTAATCTCCTGGCCGAGCGTGAAGCAGACCACGAGCATGATCATCAGCTGCATGCAGCATGGCACGAACGAATTGCCGAGGTAAATGCCGTAATTGAGGAGCGGGTTGCCGATGGGTCGCGACACAATGTTTACGGGCTGCATCAGTGGGGCGAGCTGCACCGGGTCCTGGCCGAGGGCGTTTGCCACGTCGGCGGCCACTCCGGCCTTTGTGTAGACAGCCGTAGACTTGAACGTCTTGAAGAGCAGAGTGCCCGGCACATAATAGACCATGTTGGTATAGAAGGAGATCTCCGGGCTGCGGCCTGAGAGCAGGTCCGCCTCAAAATTTTCGGGGATGAGGAAATAACCATATATCTTGCCCTCCTGCATGGCGTGCTTGGCCTCCGAGAACGAGTTTGCCTGGAGCTTTAGGTCTACCATCTGCATGGAATTGAGCGACTGCGTGACTCTGCGCGACAAGGCGGAGCCGTCGCGGTCAACGATAGCCGCCGGGATTTTGGTGGGGAGTCCTGTCTCGAGCATCGAGGTGATGAAGAGAATCAGGAAGACCGGCAGTCCTATCATTGCCACCCACATGAGCGGGCGGCGCACGATCTGGACCAGCGACCTCACCATAATGGCCCATGCTCCTGATTTTATTTTGTAATCACTCATCTTTTTAATTGGTTAATTAATAATGAATAATGAATAATTTTTGAGGCTAAATTTTAGCAGTAATATCTTCTGACACAGTTTTTGAGACCAAAGCGGACACCACGAGTCAAAAAATTATTCACTATTCATTATTAATTATTAATTACTACTTTACTCCCTTGTAGATTACCGACATGCCGGGGCGGAAGTCGGCAATCGGATTGGCGGGGCGGCATTTCACTTGGAATGTGCGGGCGTCGTAGTCGCCGGTGGCCTTGGTGGCCTGCCAGTTGGCGTAGGTGCCGAGATCCTTGATGTAGAATACCTTCATTACGGTGTCCTTGTCGAGAGCCGGTATGTAGACCTTCAGTTCGGAGCCGAGCTTGATGTCCTTGAGGAGATTCTCGCGGACATTGAAGACTGCCCAGTGGTCATCCTTCTGGAGGGTCATAATCGGGGCACCGGTGGCTATAAGCTCGCTGGTGTTGGGGTAGATTACGGTTATCACGCCATCGTAGGGGGCGGTGAGATACTGGTCTTCGAGCAGAGCGTTAGCCTTGCTTACGCCTGCGCGGGCCACCTTGACCATTGCGGAGGAGGCTTGCTTGTCCTCGCGCTGGGCACCGGCCTTGGCGAGTTCGTAGCTGCTGCGGGCCGCCGCCTCACCGGCCTTCGCGCCATCGTATGCAGCCTTAGCTTCGTCGCGTTTCTGGGCGCTGATCACACCCTTGGCGAATAGAGACTCCATGCGCCGGTAAGTTTTCTCGGTGATTTCGGAAGCAGCCTGCGCCTGGTGCCAGACATCCTCGGCGGCCTGGATTACCTGTTTGCGGGCGCCGGCGTCTACCTTTGCCTCGGCAGCCTTTGCAGCCTCTTCCATGGCTTCGGCCTGGTCATACTGGGCATCTACGAGGGTGCTGACGATGTGGACGAGCGTATCTCCGGCCTTGACGTGCTGACCCTCCTCTACATATATGTCGCGCACGCGGCCCGGCATCTTGCCCGAGATGCGGATTTCGGTGGCGTCACCTTGACCTTGCACCGTGTCGGGCTGGGGCTTTATGAAGAGGAAACCGCACACAGCGGCTGCCGCTATCACTAACAGGATTACTACTATTGTGAGGATCAGAGCTTTGTCTCTTTTTGTTACCTCTTCGGGGTCTTGTGCTCCGTAGGGAGCTTGGTTGGTATCTTGTGTGGCCATATTTTTTATTTGCTTGTTGGTTGTTTGCTTGTTGGTTTTTCGCGCCTCGCGCTTCGCGCGAACACAGAACAAAAGCTGACTGCTTGGCTTTTTTGAAGCGATAGCTTTAATTATTCACTATTCATTTTTAATTATTCATTTACTTGCAGCGTGCCTAAGACCTTTGAGAGGTAGGTGCGGCATAACTGGATGCCTATTTCGGCGTCGATTATGTCGGAGTTGGCTTGCAGCCAGCCTGTCTGGGCTGCAATCACGTCGTTGGTGGTCAGCACCCCCTCCTTGTAGCCATCTTCGGCGCAGCGGAGGTTTTCGGTGGCGCTCTCCATGTTGGAGGTCGCGGTGTCGTAGGTCTTGAACGCTTCGGCAAACTTAAACTTTGCCTGGTTAACCTGGAGCTCGACTTTCTCCTCGAGATCGTCGAGCATGATGCGCTGGGCGTTGGTTGCCGACTTGGCAGCGCGGTACTTATTGTAATTGCCGCCCCAGTGCCATATCGGTATCACCACCGAGGCGCCGACGCTGAAGCCGCCGCGCACCTTCTTGTCGAAGCCGTTGATGAGATTGGGGGTTGAGAAAGTGTATGCGCCCACGAGGCCAATCTTGGGGAGCATGTCGCCGAGAGCGAGCTTCTCCTGGCCTTGGAGCACCTTTATGCCCTTGCGCACCGCCTCGAGGTCCTTGCGGCGAGCGTATACATCCTCGATATTGTAGGCATAGTCGGGCATTTCGGAGCCGATGCCGAGGGCCTCCTCGTCGGCGAGGGTCATCTGCGTGTGGATGGGTAGGCCGCAGGCCTGGGCGAGGGCCATTCTTGAGAGCGAGAGGCCGTTGTCCACCTTGGTCAGCATCATCTTTGCCTCGTTGAGGCGCACGTCTACTGTCAGGAGGTCAGACTTTGTGGCGACTCCCTCGTCATACATGGCCTGCACATTATAGTGGAGTGAGTCCACGAGGTTGACGAAGCTTTGTGCGAGTTTCTGCTTTGCGCATAGCGACACCACCAGCCAGTAGCTTTCGTCCACGTTGTAGATGACATCCTGCTCCATGCTTGAGCGGGAAGCCTTGAGAAATTCGCCTGAGGCTTCCGCTATGTCATTAAGGGCTTTGATTTGTCCGCCCATGAAGATGGGCTGGGTGAGCGTTACTGCCCCGGCGAAGACATTTCGGGTGTCGAAAGTCATCGCCTCCTTCGGAATCTCGGCTATGGTTTTCGGGATGTAGCTGCCTGTGGCAGGGTCTTTTACGGGTATACCGTCGGGACCGGTTACAAGGTCGTACTCATACTTCCCGGTGGCCGGGTTGAAGGCCATGGTGGGTAGCTTCGCGTTCTCCTTGAGCAGCGAGATCTTGTGCTGGTTATATACATAAGTTGCGGATGCGTCGATTGCGGGGAGGTAGCCGGCAAAGGCAGCCTTCTTGGAGTACTCGGCACCCTTGACAGCCTCATCGGCTGCCCTCAAGCCCTTGTTGGCGCGCAGGGCCATGTTGCGGCACGAGTCGAGCGTGTAACTCTGTGCCGAGGCTTGCGTAGGCGACATGCAGGTCGCTATGGCGCAGCCAAGCAATGCTATTTTTGTGACAATCTTCATATGGACTGCAATATGGGTAAATACATACTTTTGGAGGAAACTTGCTTCGCCCTTTTTTTGGGGTGAATCTATCTTTTTTCCTCTTAATAAATACAAAAATAGGAGGGTAAAAGTTTAAAAATATTAAGAAGTTTCTTTTTGGCCAAAAAAAAATCTTTTTTACCAGAGATGGGGCGTGCTTTTGCTTTTGGGGTGCTCTTGCTTCGCGCTTCGCGCTCACACACCTCCAAAACCGCGATGCAGCTTATGGGCGCTTCGCGCCCTCACAGAACAAAAGCTGACTTGGTGCTTGCCTTTTGGCCTTACTTCACCTATCTTCGCCTTTCTTTGGCTTTGCTTTTTTTGTGGTTTGGAATATTCTTTTTATATTTGTGAGGTCAAAAATGGATTTGGGCTTTAATTGATAGGAACAACAAGTTAACTTAGAGATATGTATCAGATTTCAAACAGAGTGCAGAGTCTGTCGGTGTCTGCGACACTGGCAATGCTTCAGAAAACTAACGAGCTTCGTGCGTCGGGAGTTGATGTGATCGGGATGTCGGCCGGAGAGCCGGACTTCAACACGCCTGATTTTATCAAGGCAGCTGCGCGAAAGGCTATCGATGATAACTATTCGCGATATACGGCGGTGGCCGGATATGAGTCACTTCGCCGGGCAGTGTGCGATAAGCTGAAGCGGGAGAATGGCTTGGACTATGAGCCTGCGCAGATAGTGGTGGGTAACGGTGCAAAGCAGGAGCTTGCCAACACCTTGCTGGCGATCATCAATCCGGGCGACGAGGTGATTATACCGGTGCCGGCTTGGGTATCGTATGTCGATATGGTGAAGCTTGCCGAGGGCGTTCCGGTGCTTGTGCATGGTGCTCCCGAGAATGACTTCAAGATTACTGCCGAGCAGCTCAAGAAGGCTATCACGCCCAAGTCGCGCCTTATAATGCTTAACTCCCCTTGCAACCCAACGGGGTCAGTATACAGCGCCAAGGAATTGGAGTCGTTTGCGGAAGTGCTGCGTGAGCATAAGCAGATTATGATACTCTCCGATGAGATATATGAGCATATCAACTATGTTGGCGGCACGTCGAGCATCGCCTCGTGTGAGGGGATGAAAGAGCGCACCATCGTGGTCAACGGAGTGTCGAAGGCATATGCTATGACCGGCTGGCGCATCGGTTACTTGGCAGCGCCGTTGCCATTGGCCAAGGCAGTCACCAAGCTCCAGGGGCAGTACACATCGGGCGCATCGTCGATAGCCCAGAAGGCTGCGGAGGCGGCGTATACCGGCCCTCAGGAGTGTGTGGAGGAGATGCGCAAGGCGTTTGAGCGTCGCCGCGACTTGATATGCGAGCTTGCCGAGCAGGTGCCGGGCTGGACGGTGAACCGTCCGCAGGGTGCATTCTACCTCTTCCCTTGCGTCAAGGGAGTCTTGGGCAAGAAAGCCGGGGGCAAGGTGATCGCAACGAGCTCCGACTATGTGATGTATCTTCTTGAGGAGGCACATGTGGCATGTGTCGACGGGGCGGCATTCTGCGCCGACGGCTTCATAAGACTCTCGTATGCCACATCTGACGAGAATATCCGCGAGGCGTTGCGCCGCATCAAGGAGGCTACTGAGAAGCTCTCTTGAGAATTAGGAATTTTGAATTTTGAATTGGCTTCGCGGCTTTGTTATGACGCGAAGCCACCGGAAGGGAGGAGCCTCCGGTGACGACAACAATATTCTAACGCAGTCGTCGCCGGAGGCTCCTCCCTCCCGGTGGCTTCGCGACGACAACTAATGACATTGACGCGGAGTCAATCCCTAATTCTTAATTCTTTTTGATTCGTAAATTTTTGTTAATAAAAAATTGGAATGGGAAAATAGGTTGGCTTTGATTCGGAAAATAGGTGAAATTTCACTATTTTTGCAAATCAATTGCTTACATATGGGAAAAATAATAGCAATAGCCAACCAGAAGGGGGGCGTAGGTAAGACTACCACCTCCTTTAACCTTGGGGCTTGCCTTGCTTTCGACAAGCGAAAGGTGCTTCTTGTGGATGCTGACCCGCAGGCCAACGCTACATCGGGTATCGGAGTTGAGCCTGCCGACAGTGATGCGAGCATCTACGAGTGTCTGATCGACAACTTCCCGGCATCGGAGGCGATCATGCCGACACAGGTGAAGGGACTCGACATCATCCCCTCGCGCATCGACCTCGTGGGTGCGGAGGTTGAGCTGATGAACCGTCCGGACCGCGAGCGTTCGCTGGCACGGGTGCTTGAACCGATTAAGGATAATTACGACTATATACTTATAGACTGCAGCCCCTCTTTGGGGTTGATAACCGTAAATGCACTCACTGCGGCAGACTCGGTGCTGATTCCGGTGCAGGCAGAATATTTTGCCCTTGAGGGTATTGCGCAGCTGCTCAATACCATACGCATCATCAAGGCCAGACTTCGGCCGCAGCTTGAGATAGAGGGCTTCCTGCTCACCATGTATGATGCGCGCCTCAGGCTTGCCAATCAGATTTTTGAGGAGCTGAAGGGTCACTTCGGTGAGATGGTATTCACTACGGTTATACCGCGCAACATCAAGCTCTCCGAGTCGCCGAGCCATGGCTTGCCGGTGATACTTTATGATCCGGACTCACGCGGGGCGATTGCCTACATGCAGTTGGCTAAGGAATTGCGGGCACGAAACAAGAAGAAGAAATGACACCAAAAAGAAACGCACTTGGCCGGGGCCTCGACTCGCTCATAAGTATGGGAGAGGTTCAGACAGCGGGTAGCTCGGCCATTTCAGAAATAGATATAGCGCGGATAGTTCCGAATCCGGAGCAGCCGCGCCGCACCTTCTCCGAGGAGAGCCTCGACGAGTTGGCGGCCTCGATACGCGAATTGGGTATCGTGCAGCCGCTGACGTTGCGTCTCACCGACGGGGGCAACTATCAGATAATCGCCGGTGAGCGCCGCTGGCGAGCCGCCTCGCGTGCGGGGCTTAACTCAGTGCCGGCTTATGTGCGCACGGCCTCCGATGCGGAGATGACCGAGATGGCCCTGATAGAGAATATACAGCGCGAAGACTTGAATGCCATAGAGGTGGCACTCGGTTTTAAGAAGCTGATAGACAACTACAGCCTGACGCAAGAGCGACTATCAGAGCGGCTCGGCAAAAAACGTGCCACTATAGCCAACCACCTGAGGTTGCTGAAATTGCCGGCCGAGATACAGTTGGGGCTCCGCGACCGCCACATAGACATGGGACATGCGCGTGCCATACTGGCCGTGGCCGACCCCAAGATGCAGCTCAAGCTCTACAAGCGAATCGTGAAAGAAGGCTTGTCGGTAAGGGCAGTGGAGAAGATAGCACGCGACTTGGCAGCCGGGAATCCGGCCCCGGTAAAGACCGAAGGGGAAGTCAACGACGAATATGCCGGTTTTGCGACGCAGCTCTCGCAGCGCTTCCAGACACCTGTGAAATTCAGCCGCAACGCCAACGGTCGCGGCACAATCACGATAAAATTTGCCAACGACGACGAACTGCATCGTCTCATCAAAGCCCTTGAATGATTTTTGTCGAGTCATGACAGACCAGAGAGAGGAGAGATATACGAAAGAGGGGAATCCCGCTGCCGGGCGGGAGACCAGTGGCGCAGCCTGGCGAGAGGCCGAAGGTGCAGCCGGGAGGAGAGGCGAGCGCGCGTTGCTGCTCATGCTCTGCCTGTTGCTGCTGTTTCCGTTCGGCTACTTCACGCCAGCCGCCCATGCCGACACGCCGGCCGCTCAGACACAGCCCGCCGACAGTGTGCCCGAGGGCAAGTCGGTATATGTGGAGGGGATGGTGGCGATACCGGTGAAAGAGGATGCGCAGGCCGAGCCGGTCGATACAATCCCGCCCACCGAGGTGTGGGCCGACGACTACGCCTACGACGAGAACGGCAAGATTCCCTTCGACCCATCGCCGACCCGCGCCGTGTGGCTTTCGGTGCTCTGCCCGGGATTGGGGCAGATATATAACCGCAGATACTGGAAACTCCCTATAGTGATAGGTGGGTTCATGGGTCTCGGATATGCCACCAACTGGAACAACGACCAATATCAGGACTACCAGCAGGGATATCGCGACCTGATGGACAACGACCCTGACACCAAGTCATATATGGACTTCTTCGCGCCCACGGTCAAAGAAGAGAACCTTGACCGGAGCTGGCTCGAGAGAGTATTCAAGAGCCGCAAAGACCAGGCGCGGCGCAACCGCGACCTCTGCATCATAGGGCTTGTGGCGCTCTATGCGCTCTGCATCCTGGATGCATATGTCGATGCGTCGCTCACACACTTCAGTGTGACGCCCGACCTGTCGCTCGACTGGTCACCCACGCTGATTGCCGAGCCCGGGCGCTCCTGCAAACCGGCCATCGGCCTGAACTGGGCACTGACCTTCTGACAGCCGGTAAACTGCCGGAAGGAGATCCCCGGGCAACTTGACAACTTGAAACTGACAACTTGACAACTTAACAACTTAATATACATGAAAATGCGTATTCTTCATATATCATTGGCATTGGCGACATTGGCGGCAGCCATGCCGGCACATGCAGACAAAGCCAAGAGTGTGCTCGACATCAAAGAGAGCATCACCGACTCCAATATCGTTTATCCGGAGAGTTACGAACAAGACACCCAGAAACTGTTCGAAGGGTGGTATCTGAAGAATTATACGGCCACTGATGAGCGATACAAGACTCAGGGCGATGTCGGGGCCGACGACGAGACAATCAAGAAACGTTTGTCGCAGCTCAACACCGTTATAGAACTGCCATATAACCAGATAGTGCGCAGTTATATAGACCGCTACGTGCGCAAAGGGCGTGCGCAGGTGGCCGCGTTGCTTGGCCTCAGCCACTACTACATGCCGATATTCGAGCAGGCCCTTGAAGAGCAGGGACTCCCCTTGGAGCTGAAATACCTGCCCGTGATAGAGTCCGGGCTTAACCCGAACGCCGTGTCGAAACATGGCGCCACCGGCTTGTGGCAATTCATGCTCGCCACAGGTAAGGGGCTCGACTTGGAAGTGTCGTCGCTCGTGGACGAGCGCCGCGACCCCTACGCCTCGAGCCAGAAAGCAGCCAAATATCTTAAAGACCTCTACTCCACATATAAAGACTGGTCGCTTGCGATAGCCGCCTACAACTGTGGCCCCGGCACCGTAAACAAAGCGCTTCGCCGCGCCGGAGCCGACGCCTCGACCCACGACTTCTGGGCCATATACTACTACCTGCCCACCGAGACACGCGGATACGTGCCGATGTTCATCGCCGCCAACTACGTGATGAACTACTACCCATATCACAACATCAGTCCGGTGCTGGCCACCAAGCCGCTGATCACCGATACCATCATGGTGTCAGACCGCGTACACTTCAATCAGATTTCCAAAGTGCTCGACATACCGGTAGATGAGCTGCGCGTGCTTAACCCTCAATTCAGGGCCGACATAATCCCCGGGCGACCTGAGCGGATGTACACCCTGGTGCTCCCGTCGCAGCAGATACAGGCCTACATAATGAGTCAAGACGACATATTGGCCTACGAGGCAGAGAAATATGCACAGCGCACCGAGGTAGAGCCGGGCGAATCGCCCACGGCAGCCGAGACTGCAGAGATAGATAGCGAGTCAGAGCGTGAGCTGGCGCAGCTTGCCGACGATGCCCCGCTCGAGCAGGCAGTGGTGCAGGAACAGGCGCCCGTGCGCCGCAGCGGCGGAGGCGACGGTAAGGGAAACAAGACCGTGACGCACAAAGTGGAGCCCGGAGAGACCCTCGCCGCGATAGCCAAGAAATATAAAGTCAGCACACAAGATATAAAGACTTGGAACAGCTTGACTCGCAACTCACTGCGCACAGGTCAGATGCTGCGCATCACCACGACCTCGGCCATAGCCGACGCCTCAGGCGCGCGCGAGGTGGCGCCCGCAAAGACCTCCTACTCGCCCAAGCAGCAAGACTGGAAGACGGATGCAGCCAAGGCCTCGGCATCGGCTAAGAAGACCGGCAAGACCGGCAAAACCGAATCATCGAAAAGTAAAAAGAAAGCAGCGCCGGCCGCACCCAAGTCACACACTGTGAAGAGCGGCGACAACCTGACCACCATAGCGAAGAGATATGGCACCACCGTGAGCGAGCTTAAGAAAGCCAACGGTATGACAAGTGACAACCTTCGCCCCGGCCAGCAGCTGAAGCTCCCCGGCAAGGCAAAAGCCACAAGTAGGTCGAAGAGTGGTAAAAACTCAAAGACAAAAGGAGGAAAGAATAGCAAAAAGTCTAAGAAAAGAAGATAGGCAATAGTGACAATGGTGAAGATAGTTGCAAATTGCCATATCGTGATAAAATTTAAGAGTTAAAAATTTTAAATATTCAATTTAAAATCTTAAATTTGCGCTGCAAGACCTTCATATCTAAATAACCATGTTAACAACGCTTATTGTACTCTTTTTCGTAGGCTATCTTGCGATAGCCTTAGAGCATCCGCTTAAGGTGGACAAGACAGCCACCGCATTGATGCTCGGCATGTTGCTTTGGGTGATTTATGCACTTGGGGCAGAGTATATAGTCCCTCTTGTGGAGGGTGAGTCATTGAAAGCCTACGTGGCCTCTCACCCGGTGTTGCAGAACGCGAGTCTGCACAAGCAGGCATTGAGTTATGTGACAGATGTCAACATAGTGCATACGCTTGGCGACGTGACCCAGACGCTCTTCTTCTTGATAGGTGCTATGACGATAGTGGAGCTGGTGGATATACACGGGGGCTTCACCGTGATAACGAGCCGCATCACCACACGCGACAAGCGCAAGCTGCTCTGGGTGATATGTGTGGTGACCTTCATCTTCTCGGCAGTGCTCGACAACATGACCACTACCATTGTGATGATATTGCTGCTCCGCAAGATAATCAACGACCAGCATGAGCGTTGGCTTTATGCCGGCATGATAGTCATAGCAGCCAACACCGGCGGCGCATGGAGTCCAATCGGCGATGTTACCACGATTATGCTCTGGGTGAAAGGAAACGTTACAGCGTTGGCGCTTATAGAGAGGGTGCTGTTGCCCTCAGTGGTCGCCATGGTGGTGCCGGGGTTGATAATATCACGTTCGCTCAAGGGTAAGATAGAGAACGGTCCCGAAGACCTACCCGACCAGACACATGGCATGTCTTATAAAGAGCGTCTCACTATATTTTGCCTTGGCGTGGGCGGCCTGCTGTTTGTGCCGACATTCAAGAGCATCACGCATCTGCCTCCGTTTGTGGGTATGCTGTTTGTGCTTGGAGTGCTTTGGCTCTACACAGAGATATTTTATAACGGCAAGCGCATGGAGCGTCGCAAAGAGCACCGTCTCCCCAAGGTGATAGCGCGGATAGACATGCCCTCTATACTCTTCTTCTTGGGTATACTTATGGCCGTCGCGGTGCTTGAGCACACCGGCATATTGGCGGCAACGGCGGCCTGGCTCGACTCCGAGGTTCATAACGTGTATGCTATCAACGTGCTGTTGGGAATACTCTCCTCGATATTTGACAACGTGCCGCTTGTAGCCGGCGTTATGGGCATGTATCCGGTGGTCGACCCGTCGGTGACTGGATATGCGGCATATTTCGTGCAGGATGGCGTGTTCTGGGAATTCCTCAGCTACTGCGCCGGAGTCGGCGGCAGCTTGCTGATTATCGGTTCGGCGTCGGGAGTGATAGCGATGGGCCTGGAGAAGATGAACTTCGGATGGTATCTGAAGCATTTATCGATACCGGCATTGCTTGGCTACCTGGCCGGAGCCGGAGTGTACATCTTAGAATCATTATGGTAAAATTTAACGACCTTAAAGCCGTGAATGCACTTCACGGCGAAGAGATAACGGAAGCCGTGGCGCGAGTCGCGGCTTCCGGTTGGTATTTGCACGGATCGGAGACCGCTGCATTTGAGGCGGAATATACCGATTATATCGGCACTAAGCATTGTGTGGGGGTAGGCAACGGCCTTGATGCGTTGACGCTGATACTGCGAGCAATGCTTGAGCTTGGGCGCATAGAGCCTGGTGACGAAGTGCTTGTGCCGGCCAATACATTTATTGCAACGGTATTGGCGATAACGGAGAACGGCCTCAAGCCGGTGCTTGTGGAGCCTGACCCGTTGACACTCCAGATAGATGGTGGCCGGCTCGAGGCAGCTGTGACGCCACGCACACGAGTGCTGATGCTCGTGCATTTATACGGACGTTGCGCCATGACGCCGCAGATAGAGGCATTCCTGCGCGAGCATCCTGAGATTTCGCTTGTGGAGGACAATGCACAGGCGCATGGGTGCAAATATCAGCAGGCGCGGCGCACAGGCTCCTTGGGGCTTGCGGCCGGCCACAGCTTCTATCCCGGCAAGAACCTCGGTGCTTTGGGCGATGGTGGAGCGGTGACAACCGACGATGCCGAGCTTGCCGATATGGTTCGTTCGTTAGGCAACTACGGGTCATCGCGCAAGTACGTGTTCGACCATGTGGGACGCAACTCGCGCTTGGATGAGATTCAGGCGGCGGTTCTTCGTGTGAAGCTGCGGCATATTGATGCCGACAATGCCCGGCGTGCTGAGATAGCCTACTTATATTATGAAGGGCTTGGTGGGCTTTGCGGCATACCGGACGATTGTGCCGGAGGGAATGTATATCACTTGTTTCCGGTACTGAGCGAGCGTCGCGACGCGCTGCAAGAGCAGCTTAGAAAGCGAGGGGTTGAGACGATGATACACTATCCGATACCGCCTCACTTGCAGGCGTGCTACCGGTCAGAGCCATGGGCACGGGTGTCGCTGCCGATCACCGAGCGGCTTGCCTTGCAGGAGCTTTCGCTGCCTATGCATGCTGCTATGAGTGAGGAGGAGGCTTGCTTTGTGGTGGATTGTCTTGGTGGCTTGAGGTCATGACATCTTGAGGTAATAACATAATGACATAATGACATAATGACATAATGACATAATGTCATAATGACATAATGGCATCTTGATGATAACAAGCATCGCGGCGGTTTTTTAGGAAACCGCCGCGATGCTTGTTATTTTGGGTGGATTTACTTCTTCATGGTGAAGTGACGGGAGGCGAGGCGGTAGCCGTCGCAGAAGATCTCTACCGTGTAGTCGCCGGGAGTCAGAGTGGTGTTGACATCCCAGTAGATGGAGACGGTCATTTCGTCGTTGGCGTATTCCACGGCGCGGTGGGCGGTAGACTGCACGCTCTGGCCGTCGATTTTGAAATTGCCGCCTCCGCCGAGCAGGGCGCCTTCGGGCGAGATGATGCGCATGTAGAAATTCTTCATGCCGGGGGCTGCGGTGTTGTTGGGGCTGACGGTGAACGTTGCTCCGAGCTGGCGAGCCTTTGTGATGTTTTTCTCGCGTTTACCCTTCTTGTTGTAGGCGTTGAACGAAAGGCCGGTGATGTTGAGCTTCTTGGCGAGCTGTACGGTCTGAGTCAGCTCACGGTTGGTCGTGGTGGCCTGGGTCACCTGGTTGCTGAGCTGCTGGTTCTGCTGCTGCACCTGTTCGATTTCCTGCTTCAGGCCTGCGTTCTCCTCACCGAGACGTTTGATTTCCTCAAGATAGTGGCGCACTATGCCCTTGAGTGTGGAGATTTCGCCTTCGAGCTGCTTGATTTTGGCACGGCTGGCACTCATATCCTTATTGTGCTTAGCCTTCTCCTCGTTGAGTTCGCGCATAAGGCCTTCGACTTTCATGCGTGCCTCATTATACTTCTGCACGAGCGAGTCATTCTTGAGATATATTTGCTGGCCCTCATATTGGTTGAACTCCGCGTTAAGTTGGTTGAACTCATTGGTAAGCAGAAGCTGATCGTTGGCGATAGCGAGGCTGTCGGCGCGGGCCGTGGCATCGTTGACGGCGATAGTCGTGTTGTTGTTGCGCACAATGAGCACGACCACGAGGGCGATAAGCCCGGCTAAGGCGCAGGCTGTGGCGATGAGTATTGTCTTGAATTTCTTGTTCATGTCAGGATAAACTTATAGAAGGGAGTCTGTGGGAAGCACGCGGTTGTGAAAGAGAAGCGCTCGACTCCCTATGATGTGCAAAATTAGCAAAAAAGGTTCAGATTTCAAAACTGTATAAAGAGACGATCTTTAATCGTAATAAAAAGGAAGCACCGGTTCCGAGGGAACCGGTGCTTTAATGTTGACTTTCGTCAAGCTGTTCGTGCTTGGTGCAAAATTATTTTGCAGACTCAGCAACGGGAGCGGCCTCAACAGCCTCAGCAGCAACAACAGCAGTTTCGCTATCGTTAGCGATAACAGCAGTTTCTTCAGCTACTTCAACTGCGATAGTTTCAGAATCAGTTGCTTCAGCAGCCTTGTTGCCGCCGCAAGATACGAGTGCTACGCTGCAAAGAACAGCAAGCGAGAAAAATACTTTCTTCATTTTCTTTAATTTTTAAAATAATAAAACAATGTCTTTTGCTATCAAAAACGGTGCAAAGGTAATAATTATTTTTGTACCTTTGCAAATTTTCTGAAGTTTTTTTTCAACAAGCCCCAATTTTTAACACTTTTATGTTAAAAAAACATGTTTTGGGGCTTGTTTTTGGTTGGATTTTTACTTCACGAGTACCTTGGCAGTGTTGTTTCCGGCTTTGACGATGTATAGACCGGGGTTGACATTGAAGGTAGCGTTGCCGTGAGCGGATGCTATTGTGGCACCATCGAGAGTGTAGACGGTGACGTTGGAGTCGCAATTGGCCACAGAGATGGCGCCCTGTAGGGCGTATATTGCTACATTATCGGCATTGTCGGCACCGGAGACAGAGACTTCCTCAATGCCGGATACATTGTCGGAGGCGAGCACCACGTAGCAGTTAGGCTCGACGGTCACAGTCTGGGCAGCGGCATCGAAGCTGGGGTTTGAGTCGTAGCTCTTGGAGACAATGTGGTAGGCGTTGTTGTTGTCGCTTCGGAAGTTTACAGTCATGGTGACGGCTTCGGAAACGTTGGGGTTGATTACTGCGTAGAGCTCCTTGTCGGCAGTGGTCGAGAAGATGCTTCGGCCTTTTTTCCAGTTTGAGGTGGTCACGGCAGCTGTATAGTTAGCATCTGCTGCAAAGAGGTCAGTGTTGGCGAGGCGAACACCGATAAGCTCACGGTAGTTGTTTACGAGGCCCTTGTATTCAGGTTGTTGGAGCGCGTCCCAGTTTACGATTTTGGGGTCAGTATTGTTACCGCCGGTAGCATCCTTGGTATTCTGGTCGTTGCCCATTTCGGAGAACATCCATATCATGTGCGAGCCGGGAGCGAGAATCATCTGAGCGGCAGCGGCACCGAGGCGTCGGGTGCTTGCTTCGGTGTTACCTTTCACGCCGGAAACACCCCATATCTTCTGCTTGTAGGCGAGGCGCTGCTCGTCGTGGCTTTCGAGATAAGCTACGGTGCTGCCTGCAGTGCGGCTATCCTTGACAGCCCACATACGGGAGAGGCTTGATTCTGAAGTATAGCCCATGGCAAACTGGCAACCAGCATAGTTGACGTTAGCCCAGTTGAGTTCGCCGTCGGCAGCCATCTCGTTCTCCTCCTTGGCACCGGCGAGGTTCTCATTGATGAAATAAGCGTCGGGGTTCACTTCGCGGATAGCGTCATGGAGGCGTTTCATGCGGGCCACGCGAGAAGCGTTGTAAGAATTGGTTGCAGATTCACTTGAGCTGGAATAAGAGATGTTGTCGCCGAGGCCCTTCACGAGGTCGAAGCGGAAACCGTCCACCTTATATTCGGAGAGCCAGAACTTGAGCATGTCAGCCCATTGACGCTCCACGAGAGGATAACCTTGGTTGAAGTCGTTGAGCACACTGTAGGCGTGCGGAGCCTTAGAGTTGTAGAACGGGTTCTTGCCGAGGTCATACATCTGATACCAGGGGTGGAGACCGGCGCTCTGGTTGAACACGACATCAAGAATCACAGCGATGCCATTCTGGTGGCAAATGTCGATAAATTCCTTGTAGTCTTGCGGAGTGCCGTAAGCCTTGTCGGTAGCGAAATAGAAGTTGGGGTTGTATCCCCAGGATACGTTGCCGTCGAACTCATTGATGGGTAGAAGTTCGATAGCGTTTACACCGAGTTTCTTGAGATAAGGTATTTTTTCGATTGCCTTGCGCACTGTGCCGTTACCGAGGGCCTTGCCTTCTGTGCCGGTGAAGTCGCGGAACAAGAGCTCATAGATTACGAGGTTGTCTTTAGGAGCGCCCTTGAAATCCTTAACCTGCCAGTCATAGTCGAGCAGGTCGTCGGCATACCAGGAGACGAGGCAATTGTTGGGCACTTCGCCCTGTGGATATTCCGGCATATCGGGATAAACTGAAGGTTTGATATACTTGTCGTTATAAGGGTCGAGAGCGAGGCGGCAGTAGGGGTCGGCGACATTCTTGGGGTTGTTGAAATTCTCGCCATCCACGAGGAAATAGTATCCGAACTTATTGCCGGTGGTTTTGCTTGGAAGAGTTACAGTGAAAAAGCGGAAAGTGGCTCCGTCGATTGTCTGGTCGATATATTGCATTTCCTGTTCGGCCATAGCGGCATAATTGTTCCAGGAGCCGAAGAGAAGCACATTCTGCTTTTCGGGAGCTGCGAAACAGAACACATAGTCGCCCTTGGCATTCTTGGTTACACCCAAAGCCGGGGGTGTGGTTTCGGAAGACTTTACAGAGCCGTTTGCATAGAGGAAATTGATGGTCTGCGTAATGGTCTTTTTGCCGTTGTTGGCCACTGCCTTCATCACATATTGCCCCGGAGTGTCGAACTTGTGGGTCACACGGAAGTTTTTGGACGTCTCTGTGGTGTTGCCCTCGCCGAGTAGCTTGTCGTTAAGGAAAATCTGCACTGAGGCCGGCTCGGTGGTTGTGGCAGTAAGGCGCAGAGACTTAGGTGTATATAGTACGTCAGAGGCGATGCTGTGCTTGAAAGTCATCTGGAAGCCTGATTCGAGCACGTCTACGAAGATGTCCTTGTTTCCCTCGGCATTACCCTTCTTGGTGCCGCCTGTGTTGCGGAACACGAAGCAGAGCTTTGTAACAGTCTCATTGTCTGCGACGCCGTAGAAAGAGCGGATGTCGCCTATGTAAAGCTTCCAGAGGTTTTCGCTTACATATTCGAGCTGGTATTTGGGGTCATCGAGTTCCCACTCCGGGGCATACTTCCAGTCTGTGGTTTTGCCGTCCTGGTCTACCACGCATACGCCGGTGTGGGCGTAGATGTGGGTTGTGGCCGGCATGTTTATTAGGCCCTTGTTGCCTTCATCGGCGTGGAAGAAGATGGTCACGTCTTGTGAGTCTTCCTGTATTGGGGTTGGCTCGGTGGTTACCTGGGCCTTGGTTGTGTAGCAGAATGCTATTATCGCTGCTGCTAACAGTAATAGTTTCTTTTTCATATTTTAAGGTTTAGTTGTTTTTTTTTTGCTTCTTTGTTATTTGCGCCCTTTGGGCGCACACAGAACAAAATCACTCTTGGTGTTTGCTTTGCTGAAGTCAGTCTTCTTCCGGGGGGATGTAGGAGAGGGTTCGCATTTCCTCGTATTCTTCCCAGTCGGGGTCTTGCTGGGCCTCGATTTCGAAGGGGATTGTTTCTTCTATTTCGGCTAAGGCCCGGTTGAAGACCTTGTTGAAGATGTTGAGGTTGGAGGCGTAGAAAATCCAGTCGCGGCAGCCGTCGCCGGTGTAGACGGCAACGAGGTAGGCGGTCTTGTCTTTGTGGAAAGTCTCCACGAAGGCATCATGGACTTGGCCCATCAGCATCTCGTCGGCTTCGGTGGGGAAACCGTTGGGGAGGTCGTTATAATGCCAGCTCACCTTGATGAGGTAAGGGAACTTGCCGGACTTTCGCACCTTGTCGAGGTTGTCGCGTCCGGTCACAATCACGTCATGGCCGTTGTCGCCTTCGAGAGGTGCGGACCACCATCTTTCTTCCATATGTAAAGAGATGTGAGAATTGAGAATTTTGAATGCAGGTAAAGGGGCGGGAGTTTCACTTCTTGGGTTTTCTGGGCACTTCAGCGATAAGAGGAACTTCGAGCACCGGGGTGTCGAAATAGGTGGTGGGTCGGAAACAGTGCAGCTTGTAGAACTTGGTGAGGTCTACCTTGCGCGACACGCTTAGCGGCATCTTGATTTCGAAAGCCTTGTCGCGTTTGGAGGGGAGGGCCTGGAAAACGAAACGTTCGAAGCGTTTCACCGACTCCTGCATGTAAGTGCCAAGTTCCACGAGTTCGTTGGGGGCAGCAGTGCCCTTGGCTTCCGTTTTCCAACCGGCTTCGCCGTCTCGCACGAGGAGCTGGTAGTCGATGAAATAATTGGAGTCATTGACGAGCAGCGTGTTGATTTTGGTTTCGGCGAGCTTCTTCACGTTTTCCGGTTCGAAAGCTATTACGAGCGTCATATCGTCGCCATATTCAGTCTCCTCGATTGGGAAATCCTCCGGTTCGGGAGCTTTTGCCTTTGCGGGTTCCGGCATAGGGGCGGGCTCAGGGCGTGAGTCCGAACGGCCTGTGTCGAAAGCCTTCTGGTCGAACATCTTTCGACCGGGGGAGTCAGGCACATGTCCGGCCGGTAGAACCACGACGAGCTCGGCGGTTCGGACCGGGGTCTCGAAGCCGTCGTCGTCGACATAGGCAATGGCGCCCTCCACGCGAATCACCTTGCCTCCGCCTACAGCGTTTAGGTATCTTACTGTGTCTCCTGGTTTTATCATATCTTTTGGCTAAATTTTAGGGCTAATAAGTCTAATGGGTCTAATGGGTCTAATGGGTCTAATAAGACTAATAAGACTAATAAGACTAATAAGACTAATGGGCCTCATGGGTCTAATAAGACTGATGTGTCTAATCGTTTGGTTCTTGGTTTTCTGTTGGCTCTTCCTCCTCCTTGGTGCGCTCGTAGGCGTCAACTATTCTTTGCACGAGGGGGTGGCGCACTATGTCCTTCTTCTCGTATTCTATTACGCCTATGCCCTTCACGTTTTTCAGGATTCTCAGGGCGCTCAGCAGGCCGCTACGGGTGGAGCGCGGTAGGTCGATTTGGGTTACGTCGCCCGTAACTACCATCTTCGAACTCATGCCAAGTCGGGTTAGGAACATCTTCATCTGCTGGGTGGTGGTGTTCTGGGCCTCATCGAGGATAATTACGGCATCGTTGAGCGTGCGGCCACGCATGAACGCGAGTGGGGCAATCTGGATTGTACCGGCATCCATATACTCCTTCAACTTAAGCGGCGGGAGCATATCCTCGAGGGCGTCATATAGCGGCTGGAGATACGGGTCAATCTTCTCCTTCATATCTCCGGGGAGGAAGCCGAGCTTCTCACCGGCCTCCACGGCGGGGCGCGAGAGGATCAGTCTTCTTATTTCTTTATTCTTAAGAGCGCGGACGGCGAGGGCTATCGCGATGTAAGTCTTGCCCGTGCCAGCGGGGCCGAGGGCGAAAGTGAGGTCATTCTCGTCGAAACTCTTCACCATGCGTGCCTGGTTGGCATTGCGCGGAGAGATGGGGCGGCCGCTTTGGCCATAGATTATTACGCCCGAAGTATCCTTGCGGGCCGGGGCGTCGCCACGCACTATGTCGATTATGGCATCCTCGTTGAGGCTGTTATACTTGGAGGCGTAGGCTTCTATCTCCTTTACCTTGCGTTCGAACTCTGAAGTTTCGGAATCCTCACCGATTACCTTGATGACATTGCCGCGTGCTGCCACACGCAACTTCGGGAAGAGGTTGCGTATCAGAGATATGTTGGCATTGTTGGGACCGTAGAAAGTCTGCGGGTCAATGCCGTCTATTATGATTATTCTTTCTATCAATTTTTACTTTGTTTTTTAGGGTCTTTAGGGTCTTTAGGGTCTTTAAGGACTTTAGGGACTTTAGGGTCTTTAAGGACTTTAAGGACTTCAAGGACTTTAAGGACTTTAAGGACTTTAAGGACTTTAAGGACTTTAAGGACTTACTTCGCCTACATTATCCTACTGAGCCTTCGAGCGAGATTTGGAGGAGCTTTTGGGCTTCTACTGCAAATTCCATTGGTAGCTTGTTCATCACTTCGCGGGCGTAGCCTCCTACTATCAGGCTTATGGCCTCTTCGGTTGGTATGCCTCGCTGGCGGCAGTAGAACAGCTGCTCTTCATTAATCTTGGAGGTCGTGGCTTCGTGCTCCACGGTTGAAGAGTCGTTGGCCACGTCGATATATGGGAATGTGTGGGCACCGCAACGGTCGCCCATCAGCAGCGAGTCGCACTGGGTGTAATTGCGGCAATTCTCCGCATTCTTGGCCACCTTCACGAGGCCGCGATAAGAATTCTGCGAATTGCCGGCCGAGATGCCCTTGCTGACGATTGTGCTTCGGGAATTCTTGCCGATGTGAATCATCTTGCTGCCCGTGTCGGCCTGCTGGAAATTGTTGGTCAACGCCACGCTGTAGAACTCACCGACGCTCTCGTCACCCTTAAGCACACAGCCGGGGTATTTCCAGGTGATGGCAGATCCGGTTTCGACCTGAGTCCATGAGATCTTGGAGCGGTGGCCACGGCATAGGCCACGCTTGGTGACGAAATTGAAGACACCCCCTTTGCCTTCCTTGTCGCCGGCGTACCAGTTCTGCACTGTGGAATACTTGACTTCAGCGCGGTCCTCGACAACAATCTCGACCACGGCGGCGTGTAGCTGGTTTTCATCGCGCATCGGGGCGGTGCAACCTTCGAGATAGCTCACGTAAGAGTCATCGTCGGCCACAATGAGTGTGCGTTCGAACTGGCCTGTGCCTGAAGCGTTGATGCGGAAATATGTGCTGAGTTCCATGGGGCACCTCACACCCTTGGGGATATATACGAACGAACCGTCGGAGAAAACAGCGGCATTGAGGGCGGCGTAGAAATTGTCGCGATATCCGACCACCGAGCCGAGATACTTGCGGACGAGTTCGGGGTAATCCTTCACGGCCTCTGACATAGAGCAGAAAATCACGCCGAGCTCGGCGAGCTTCTCGCGGTGTGTAGTCTTCACACTCACCGAGTCGAGCACCGCGTCGACGGCCACGCCGGCGAGGTGCTTCTGCTCCTCGAGCGAAATGCCGAGCTTATTGAAAGTCTTGACCAGCTCAGGGTCAACCTCATCCATGCTCTTCTTCAGCTCCTTCTTCTTGGGGGCAGCATAATAGCTTATGGCTTGGAAATCAATTTCCGGGATGTCGAGATGCGCCCAATGGGGAGGAGTGAGAGACTGCCAATAGCGGAAAGCCTTCAGACGGTAGTCCAAAAGCCAGTCCGGTTCACCCTTGATGTGCGAAATGAAACGCACCGTGTCTTCAGTCAGACCGGGAGGAACTATCTCAGTCTCAATGTCTGACGTGAATCCATATTTGTATTCGGAATTCGTGGCCTCGTTGAGCACGCGGTCGGAATTCTGCTTCGGTTTATTTTCCTTGTTTTCCACGATTCTTGCGGTTTATGGTCGGGTGACTTACGCCCTACAATATAAATACGCAAAAATAGCAAAAAAGTTGAAGATATGCAAGTATCACCACATCACATAGCCGGTATGGTTACGGCGACACTGATTGAGAGAATTAGGGTGAGAATCTATGCGGCGGGGCGTGTCGAGTTCGTGGAAGCAGATGTGGAGGCCGATGGCGCGGGTCATCAGGAGGTCGTCGTGGCAACCGGCAATCGCTCCGTAAGAGCCGTTCTGGCGGCGCTCATATGCGAGGAACTCATCGAGCGTGCATTCATCTCGTTCAGTGTAAAGCCCTTCGCGAATCACCTTGACGAGCGTAGCGATAATCATCGGCTTTGTGGCGACATTGGTGTGGAAGCCAAACCTTGAGGGGGCACCACGGCGCACCTCCTCCTCGCTCCGCGAGCGGGCATAGAGGTTTGTGTAGACATCGCGGAGACGGTTTAGCAAGAAATTCGACTGGTCGCCGTCGGTGTCGCGGTCAGGGTCGCGGGTCTCCAGCGTGTTGCTCTCTATGACGAGCAGTGCATCATCGTAAAACTTTGCCGCCATTGCCGCCCTCCAAGCGAGAATGTCGAAGTCAGTGTGGCCGCGCCACTGGGCCACGACCTCCGGACCTTCACCGCGCATCATGGGGGCGCGGTCGAAGATCACGATGACCGACCAGTCAGACTTCATGCTACGTCCACCCACATCTACGACAGCCACATAACGCTCCGACATATGCAGGCCGTCGGGTAGGCTCCATATCTGCCAGCCACCGTTGGCGATAGGGTGAAACTCCACCTCGCTGAGCAACTCCGCGCGGCGGTGGTCCGGGATATGGCGCGAAGCCAAGTCGGTGGCGCCCTGCACATCAATCTCCCCCACATAAGCCGGACGGACACAACCGGAGCGTAGATTTTCCACCTTGTAGCGGTCGAACACGCGGGCGCCCGAATGCACGAACGCCTCCACATCGTCGCTCGGATACTCCGAGGCCATAAGGCCATGCTCCGAATACTTCGAGCGTTCGGATATATACCATGCTATCGCCTCGAGCGTGGCTCCCTTCTGCCAGAGCCACCACAGATACGAACCCGGCTGCTCACGGTCTGAGCGGGCAGCCTCCTGCGAGTGGCCCTCGAAGAGCTTCACGGCGAGCGACGTGCGCTCCTCGTCGGAGAGAGGAAGAGAATACTGTGCAATCTCAAACCAGCTGATGAAGAGCGAGTCGAACTGCGACTCGCCGCGCCGTGCAGCCTCATACTCGCGGTGAAAGAAATTGCCCGTGCCATTGGCCGTGGACTCATACACAATCATGGTGAGCGGCTGCAACAGGACGCCCGAGCAAGCAGAGCGCAAAATTTGCTCCGGGGTCTTGCCGAGAGTCTTCTTCCATATTCCCACCTCCGAGCAATGCACCAAGCTGTAATCGCCGCCACGGCAAGAGTCAGGCCGCTCGGCAGTGCCCACCTTAATCTTGCAATTGCGGGCATTTACACGAATCATAGAGCGAGACTTCCCCACCCACTCCACGCGCTTCTCGGCGCGAGGAGGTTTTTCACCGACAGGGTAGAGCAGCTCCTCCGGATAACGGTCCATCATGCGGTCGAACATATCCTTGATTTCGTCGCTGCCAACACCCTGATGGGCTATGATAAGCGAATTGAGGCCCTGGCGGTGAACGAGCTGGAGCCAAGCCATATAAAGTTGTGAGCAAGTGGAGCCGCCCCATTGGCGGGCCTTCAGGAGAATCAGACGGATAGGACGGCCGGCAGTGCGCATCTCCTCAAACTTCTCCACCAAGCGGCGTTGCGGCCGGTTCAGGCGGAAGAGCATGTCGTCGCCTCCCGACTTATTCTTTATGTAGGCGCACGAAGCCGCCCAGTAGGGGAAGTCGTGGAGCATACGGAGGCGGCGGAAGCGGAGAGCACCGTTCTCGCGGTCGCGCTGGGTGATGTGTCGCCCGAGGCGCCGTTGTAGCAGCGAGTCGAGACTGCCCGCTTCGAGGAGGTCGCGCACATCCGGCTCAGAGCGCATCGGCTCCGGCAGCCACATCTCGTCGAGCCCTTGCACCTTGAAATGAAATCGGCGGCCCGTGGAGCCAAGGCCACTGATTGGGTCGAAAATGGCGTCGGCTTCCTGCTTGCGCCTTGCGTTCTCCTTGAGGATATCTTGGATGTTCCGGTCTGACATATTTTTGTGGGACTTTAAGGACTTTAAGGACTTTAAAGACTGTAGAGACTTTACTTTTTGATGATTTTGGCTGATAGGGTCTTGGCGAGTTTCAGGCGGCGCCGGTGGCGGTAGATGATCTGGCGGGCCGCCCAGTCGGAGAGGTAGAACTCCGGGGCCGGTTGGCAGATCACCTGCTCCACGGCGTGGGTAGGTAGCAGACCGGGGTTATCCTCCATCAGTTCGAGGGCCCTCGAGGCGATGTCGGCATACATCCGCTTGCGTCCCTCATAGACAGACTCGGCAAAGCTTGAGCAGGCACCGCGCAGCATCGGCACCACTACGGCGGCGGCACGCTCCGCGCTGACGAAAAAGCGTGAGCAAGGACGGCGTGCAGCAGCACCGAACATCTCGCCCAACGGCAAGTTGGACGTGCGGAGAATCTCGAGGAAATTAGCGTAAAGCTCGCTGTCGCGTGCGGCAGTGTATTCTGCGGTTGAACCTTTCTTTTTCATGGGGAAATGGTGTTGAGGTGAAAGCATGGACGGTGGAGAAGAACCGGCGAAAAAGAGCATCCGGGAACAGGAAGCGAACAATCGTTTCCTGTTCCCGGATGCAAAGGTAGCACCGCAGACTGCAATTAGCTTGCAGTCATGTGTGAAAATATGTAAATTATTTAGCGGCTATAACCTCGATTTCAACGAGTGCTCCCATGGGGAGGGCCTTGACGGCGAAAGCGGAGCGAGCCGGGAAAGGCTTGGCGAAAGTTTCGCCATATACTTCGTTCATGTCGGCGAATAGCGACATGTCGGCGAGCAGTACAGTGGTCTTGACTACGGCGTTGATATCGAGTCCGGCCTCAGCGAGGATAGCCTTAACGTTGGCGAGGCTCTGGGCGGTCTGCGCCTTCACGCCTTCGGGCATCTTGCCGGTGGCGGGGTCGATGGGAAGCTGGCCCGAGCAGAAAATGAGGTTGCCGGCGTTGATTGCCTGAGAATAGGGTCCGATGGCAGCGGGAGCTGCCGAAGTTGCGATTGCTTCTTTCATGGTTTTGTTATTTTAGTTTGGTTTTCTTGAAAACGATTCCGGCATATATTGCAGCCGCGAGCAGAGCCACGTCGAAACTGTAATAAACGCCTACAGCCTCCCAACCGAGCACCTTGGCGAGGAGCAGCGAGCAGGGCACACCGATGAAGATGTAGCTTGTGAGGGCAATCCAGAGGAGAGGTTTTACTTGAGAAGTACCCCTGATGGCGTTGATGAGAGTCAGTTGTGTGGCGTCGAGATACTGGTAGAGTACGAGCGGCAGGATGAATAGGAGTGCTGCGTGTATTACCCTCGTATCGGAAGTGAAGATTTCGATGAGCTGGGGAGCGAGCAGCCAAATGGTGAGCGAGGCGATGGTGCAGAGTACGAGATTGATATGCAGGCCGGCCCGCGAGGCTATGCTGACGCCCCTCTCATCGTGGAGTCCGGTGAAATTGGCGACACGCACAGAGGTTGCCACACCGAAGCTCATGAAAGTCATGAAGCCGAGCTGGCCGATGGTATTGACCACCTGATAGGCCGCGAGCTGTATTTTGCCGAACCATCCGCACACCACAGCTCCGAACGACCACAGAGCGCACTCTATGCCCGATTGAATCATGACCGGGTAGGAGGTACACCACACCTTATAGCGCCTTGCTCCGTCAGTGCCGAGGCCGTATCCACGGCGCACCTCGGCATAACGTGGAGAGGAGAGGAAGCAGTATATGATGGCAAACAGACCGGAGATGCGGGCAATCACAGTGGCTATGCCGGCACCGGTCAGGCCGAGTTCCGGGCAACCTAAGTTGCCGAAAATCAGGAGCCAGTTGCCGAAGATGTTGACAATGATTGAGAAAAGCACGCACCACATGGGAGTCTTCGTGTCGGTCATGCCGGTGCAAATCTGGCAGAACGAATTGAAGAGCGCCATGGGGAGGAGAGTGCCGAGGAGAGTGATGAAATAAGGGCGTATGAGAGGGAGGAGTTCTGTGGGCTGGCCGAACTTATGCAGCAGAAACCAGAGGGAACCCATCAGCACCGTGAAAAGAAAACCGATGAGGGCATTTAGCTGGATTGCGGCACGGGAGATTCGTCCGGCTTCGGGGAGCGAATTGCGTGAGAAGAGAGCGCCTACGAGAGGGGTTATGCCATTGGCGAGGCCGGAGAGCATAACGAGGGGAATGAGGAAAAGGCTATTGACGAAAGCAGAAGATGCGAGGGCCTCCACGCTGTAAGCACCGACCATGAGAGTGTCGGCGAAGCTCATGGTGATGACGCCGAGCTGGGTCATCAGCACAGGGAAGCCTAGCGAGAGCAGGGTCTTATACTCAGGCTTATAGGTGTTCCAGAAAGTTGCTTTGGTCATTATGGTTAGGTTAAAGTCTTTAAGGTCTTTAAGGTCTTTAAGGTCTTTAAGGTCTTTAAGGTCTTTAAAGTCTTTAAAGTCTTTAAAGTCTTTAAAGTCTTTAAAGTCTTTAAGGACTTTTTAAATCAGGCTTGTCAACTCTATGAAATCTTGCACTGAGAGGCGTTCGGGGCGTTCGGACATGAACCTTGACTTCAACGCCGGTGAGTCAGGGCGCAGCATCGGAGCGAGCGAATTGCGAATAGTCTTGCGTCGCTGTCCGAACGCAGTCTTCACCACCTTCTTGAAGAGGGCCGGGTCGACCGGGAGCTCGGTGCGCGAGTTACGGGTGAGCCTTATCACGCCGCTGCGCACCTTGGGCGGCGGGGTAAATACATGCGGCTCCACGGTGAATAGATACTCGCAGTCATACCAAGTCTGGAGCAGCACGGAGAGAATGCCGTAGACCTTGCCGCCGGGTTTGGCGCAGATGCGTTCGGCCACCTCCTTCTGGAGCATGCCGGCCACGACAGGCACGAGGTTGAGATTGTCGAGCACCTTGAAGAAAATCTGTGAGGAGATATTGTAAGGGTAATTGCCTATCAGCGCAAACGGCGAGCCGAAAATCGAATTGAGGTCGAGTTTGAGGAAGTCAGCTTCGAGCACCTTCAGGTCGGGATACATTTTGGCGAGGAACTCCACGGACTCAGAGTCGAGTTCGACGGCCTCCACCTTGCGGCCGGACTGAAGGAGATACTTAGTGAGGACGCCCATGCCGGGTCCTACCTCGAGCACGGGAAAGTCTGCCCACTGCCGGGCATTCTCAGGGAGTGATGCCGGGCTAATGGTGTCGGCGATTTGGGCGGCAATGTGCTCGTCATTGAGGAAATGCTGCCCCAGGGCTTTCTTGGCTTTGACTTTCTGCATATTTTATATTAAAACTCTTAAGTCAGAGGCTCGGGGCATCTGACTCGGACTCCTCCACCGACTGCTCGTCGCGGTGGATTATGTCGTTGATTTTGGCTGTGATGATAAGAACCTCGTCAGAATAGAGGCCGGAGATTTCAGCGCGTGGGCCGAACACGGCATCGGCAGTGGTGGCGAAGACTCCGGTGCTACCCTTGGTGAGGCTTGTGAAAATATGGTTCATGATAGGCATTACGCCCGGGGCTCCCACGATCACCCTTTCGGTGGCCGGCATGCCGAGGTTTGTGCCGTCGGTTTTCTCGAAATCTACAGCCACATAGAGGGCGTCGCCCGGGTGAGGATATTCACCTGAACCCTTATGAATAATCTTGTAATATAGGTTCGAGTCAATTTTAGAGAGTTTGAGTTCGCGGGCCTCCTCGGTGAGATTGCGCATTGCCTCCTTGCGCATGTTGGAGCGATGCTTATTGCGTATGACATCGTAGAGGTTGTAGAAAGTTCTTTGCGCGGCGATGCCGTTGGTATGGTCGTTAGGGTGCATCAGCACATAAGTTATGCTTTCCATGAACACGTCATCAGTGAAAGTGACATCGTATTCCTGTTCAAACTCCATAACCTTCATGGCGATGCGGGCACCGCGGCGCACACCCTGGTTGTATATCTCATTTTTCGCGCCCTCGCGCAGAGCTTCGATGCCGGCACGCACACCATCGAGATATAGTTTGCGTTGCTCCTCGCTCAGCATGGAGGTGTCGTTGCTTGCACGTTTCAGGTAATCATAACCTTGCACCTGTCCGTAATAATAGAGCATCGAATCGAGTTCGGAAGCGTCACGGAAGTCAGATAGCGGCTTCCCCTTGTCGGAGCCGCAGCCCGAGAGAGCAGTGCAGAGGGATAGGGCAGAGGCAGCGAGCATCAATCTCTTTAAAAATTTCATATCAGGTCGTCAGTTATATTCAAACTATCATTAAGGGGGAGCATGGAGGAGGAGTCAGACTCTACGATGACCTCAACGGTTTCGCTGTTAGGGGTCATATTAGACATCTTGCGGCCCTCGCAGCTCGAGAGGAGTATAGAAATGGCAAAGGCCGCGACCAATGTCGCGGCGATTGCCTTGGGGGTGTATGTCTTCATCAATTTACCTTGATAAGTTCGACAGTGAATATAAGGTCGGCATTCGGTGGGATAGGGCCGCCGGGGGTACCCATCTCGCCATAGCCAATCTTGGAGGGTATGTAGAAAATTGTTTTGCCGCCCTCCTTCATGAGCTGAAGGCCTTCAGTCCAGCCGGGGATAACGGCATTGAGGGGGAACTGGGCAGGTTCGCCGCGCTGGTAGCTTGAGTCGAACACGGTTCCGTCGGTGAGGCGTCCTTCATAATGCACAGTCACATTGTCGGTGGCTACGGGTGATTTGCCTGTGCCCTTGGTGACGGTCAGATATTTGAGGCCCGATTCGGTGACGGCATAAGTGGAGTCGGTAGATGCGTCGGCCTTCTTGGACTCATCGGCAAATATTGCAGCCAGAGAGTCAGATGGGGCAGCCGCTACTGTTTCCTCCTCCACGGAGACGACGCTGTCAGACTCAGCCTCCTTATTCTCGCCCGACTTGCATGAAGTCAGACCGAGCGAAAGGCTCGCAGCCACAACGGCTGCATACTTAAAAAACTTCTTCATTTCAGATTACTTCTTTACAACCTTGATGAGTTCCACGTCGAAGATAAGTGTGGAGTGCGGGGGGATAGCGCCGGGTATGCCCTGGGGGCCGTAAGCGAGGTCAGAGGGGATGAAGAAAGTATACTTTGCGCCCTCCTTCATGAGCTGCACGCCCTCGGTCCAGCCGGGAATCACACGGTTGAGCGGGAAAGTGGCGGGTTCGCCGCGGTTTACGCTGGAGTCGAACACAGTGCCGTCGAGCAGGCGTCCGGTGTAGTGCACGGTCACCTCATCTTCAGCAGTAGGCTGAGCACCTGTGCCCTCCTTCTCCACTACATACTGAAGGCCGCTTGCAGTCTCCTTGACATCTGCGTTGCTCTTGTTCTCCTCGAGAAACTTCTTGCCGGCAGCTTTGGCAGCTTCCTCGGCCTTGCTCTGGAGGTCAGATAGATACTCCTGAATGAGCTTCTGAGCCTCGTCGATGTTCATGGCCGGTTCGGAGCCATCGTATACTGATTTAACTGCATCCTTGAAGTCCTCCACATTGAGGGAGTTCATGCCCATACCTTTGAGCTGATGCCCCATGGCGAGACCCCATGCATAACTAAGTTTGTCCATAATTTAATATCTTTATATTTGGGTTATTAATTGATAAATTTTGCAGGCCGCTACTAATATAACAAACAAACGGGTGAAATGTTAATTGGCTGAAATCAGCGGCCGGTGGCGGTGATGTGGAAGCAAGGGGACTTGCGTTCATACTTCACCATGCACTTATTCTGGCGGCGGAGGTCCCAGAGCACTTCGCCGAGAATATATTTCAGTTCCTCGTCGCTAAGCCGGTCACCACCGTAGTGGTTGAAGTGGGCATACGAAATGTCGAACGTCGTGCCGAACTGGTGAGTTGAGGAGTCGGTGGCGTTTCGGTTTACACGTCTGAGCCTCTTCACCGAGTGGTAAGTTCGGAGCACGCTTGTGACGCGGAACTTATGGCCCGGGGCTCCTCGTTTGGCGAGCGAGTCGGTGAAATTGCGGCCAATGGTCTCGAGCAGCGAGGCCCCCTCCTTGACGAGATAAGGCATACTGTGGGTCAGGGTGTCGAGGTCGTACCAACGGCACGAAGAAATCTTCACGAGCGGCTTGGTGAGAAAATAGGCATCAGAGAGAGAGCGGATTGGCTTAATGCCTATTCGTTCGGCCACAGCATATTGGTAGCGGTTGGAGTCGTTGAAGAGTTCGTTGAGACGTCCTATGCGATTATAGCGTGAGAGTCTGGCCGGTTGCACCGGGGTGGAGTCAGACTTGACATCCGGCACGAGAGCGGCGATCTCCTCGGTTGAGGCTTGATTGGCGGAATCGTCAGCCCAGACACCCGAATCGTCGGGAAGACCGGTGCGGGGCGGGTCCTCACCGTCGGCCACAAGGTCCCAGGGAGCAGGTTTGTTGACTTCGCTATCGGCCTCGGCGCCATGGCGTGGAGAGCCGCAAGCCGAGACAAGCAATGCCATGGAAAAGCACAGGACGATGGTTCGAGAAAAATTCATGATGCAAATTTAATAAATTAACATTAAATTGACGTTAAATAATTATGGAAAAGTTGCAAAAAATACGAGGTGCTCTCATTGATATGGATGGGGTGCTTTATGATTCTATGCCCGGACATACGCTTGCGTGGAAGCGCATGATGGATAGTTTGGGGGTGGAGTGTGACCGCGACGAGTTCTACCTGTATGAGGGAATGACCGGCGCGGCTACGATTGACTTGCTCTTCAAGCGGGCATTCGGTCATGAGTGTGAGCCGGATAAGATTAAGGAACTGTATGCTATCAAGAGCCAAAACTTCAAGAGTCTCGGGCCGGCGAAGCCAATGCCCGGGGCCGACAGGATGCTTTCGCTGCTTGCGGAGGCCGGGTTTGTGCGCGTGCTTGTGACGGGTAGCGGACAGGCGAGCCTGCTTGATGCCTTGCAGCGCGACTATCCGGGGGTGTTTGGCAAAGGGGGCATGGTGACGGCCCACGACGTGACGCATGGCAAGCCCGATCCCGAGCCCTATCTCAAAGGCGCGGCGCTTGCCGGGTTGGAGCCGTCGGAATGTATGGTGGTGGAGAACGCGCCGTTAGGTGTGCGGGCCGGCAAGGCAGCCGGGTGCTTCACCGTGGCCGTGACCACCGGGCCGATAGCGCGAGAGGCATTCGAGCGCGAAGGTGCCGACATGATATTCGAGTCGATGGAGGCATTTGCCGACTTCCTGCAAGAGGAACTGAAATAGTCCACCTTCATAATTCATAATTCTGATTTAATGCTTACGCTTATGAAGCAAGAGATAATATATACGCGCGATTGGGTGGAACCCGTGTTTGACGCCATCGCAGAACTTGTGCCCGACAAGGCGATACTGATCACCGACACCAATGTGGACCGTGATGTGCTTACACTTCAGCGTGACAGGATATATGGGGCGGTAGATGATATAATCACGATTTCATCGGGAGAATCGGCCAAGAACTTGGATACACTTGCAGAGGTGTGGAAGCGGTTGGCCGATGTCGGCTGCACACGTCGCAGCCTTGTGATAAACTTGGGAGGAGGTGTGGTGAGTGACCTCGGCGGATTTGCCGCCGCCACCTTCAAGCGGGGCATAGAGTTTGTGAATGTGCCCACCACGCTTTTGGCTATGGCCGATGCGGCTATCGGCGGCAAGACCGGCATAGACTTCACCGGCTACAAGAACGAGGTCGGGGCATTTGCACCGGCGTGCCGAGTGATAATGGATGAAGGGTTGCTTGCCACATTGCCTGAGAAAGAACTCCGGTCGGGGTTTGCCGAGGTTGTGAAGATGGCGTTGATACTGAACGACCCAATCTACGAAGAACTGCTCAAAGAGGATGCCCTGCACGACCGCGAGCTGATGCGCCGGGCCATAAAGATGGCCGCCGACGGCAAATTGCGCATAGTTGAGGCCGACCCATATGAAAAGGGAGAGCGCCGGATGCTCAACTTCGGGCACACGGCCGGCCATGCGTTCGAATCGTATGCCGCCTCAATAGGCAAGCCGATAACTCATGGCGAGGCAGTGGCCTATGGCATGCTTATGGCATTGCACCTCAGCAGCGACCGTAACGACTATCCGGCCGAAAAAGTCGATGAATACGAAGAAAAGATATTGAAAAGATACTACGAGCCATTGCCATTTGGAGAGGAAGCAGAGCCGGAATTGGAGCGTCTTATGGCTCACGACAAGAAGAATAACAAGGACGGAGAAATTAGCTGGGTACTCCTTACGTAAGTTATAAGTAAGTATGAGTTATGAGGTATTAGGTAAGCTGATTGAATTTTTTTAGAGTTCTCATAAATATCCCGTTTCCATCGGGTCTTTTTGGCTTGTGTTGGAATATGGGTGGAAGTCGTTTTAAGGGTTGTACTTTTGCAGCGTCAACCTTTAAAACGATTTTTTTATGTTTAATCGAAAGAGAAAAAAAGAGGAAGTCGCCGAGAGACCGATATATGACCTTGAGGCGCAGGTTCAGCCGGAGGAAACTTCGGGAGAGAACGGAGAAGTTATGGCTGCGGAAACTGTCCGGACAGAGGTGGAAGCTACCGAGGCAGAAGCTGCAGAGACCGAGGCGGAAGAGACGCAGGTGAAAAACGGCGAGGCCGGAGATGTCGTGGCCGAGGCGGTGAAAAACCTCGATGAAAACGAGGAAAAAGCGGAAAATGAGACTGCGATGATGCAGGCGTTTGAGGCGTGGCTTGAAGACAGTATCCCCGAAGAAGGAAGGCGAGAAGCAGTCCGCGAGGCCATGGGGCTTGTGCATGGTGCTATGGCAGGCGGGGATTTTGACGATGCAATATTCGATGTGATAGCCAAGGGCGCAGACTACGACCGTGCGATAGCCGAGGCAGCCGAGCTCGGCGAGGCCAAAGGCTTCGAGGCCGGTGAGGCGAAAGGACGCGAAGAGGGGGAAGTTAATGCCCGTAACGCCGAAATAGACCGCTACTTCGAGGAGGCCAAAGGAGATGGCGTGCCGCATCCCGGCTCCGGGAGCACCAGAGGCTCGGCACGAGGCTTCTCAATCTTTGACCTTGCGCGAACCGCGCTTTAAATCAACTAAAAACCAATATTAACACAACTTAAAAAATTAAGGAAATGGCAAATTTGAAACCTATTGCCGGTACGACCGGCCAGTTGACACAGCTTCCCGGTGAAGCTGCCACAGTATCAACCGCAGCAGAGGCTACAGGGGGAGTTGGCGGAACGCTCATAGAGTCGGATATCGACGAAGAACTCTTCAGGTTCAACTCAGACGATACACCGCTGATGAACTTGATGCTCAAGGCCAAGCGTGTCAAGGTGAACAGCCCGGAAGTGGATCACTACATGATAGACGAGCCGCGAAGCCATGTGCAGCTCGAACAAGACATGAATGCCTCCAACGCGTCGCAGACAATGATGCCCTTGCGTGCATGTGACCAGGGGTGCCGAGACCGCATAGCACACTACTCGTGAAAGGAGTGGATGGATATGACGAGAGCGGGCGCAACGTGACGCCCGGCAAAGACCTGATGCTCTTTGTGGTAGGCTATGACCCGGCCACCAACAACCCGATAGTAAGGGCAGTGAACGGCCCTAAGGCATCGGCAGCCGACGAATACTGCTCCATACCTCTGGTTCCTGCCGGCACAGTGTGCGTGCTGCTTGCCAACTCACTTTATGAGACCCAGAAAGAGGTAGACCCTGAGATGATAGTGCCCCAGCCGAGCAAGGTATACCTGCAGAAGCGCGGCATGAACCAGGTGGTGTCAGACTACTTCGAGAGCCAGCGCAAACGACTGCCCTTTGCCAAGGCTGTTATCGCAGAGCAGGCCATCTCTAACTTCAAAGTGCGCGGCAACAGGACACTCTGGGCAGGGCGAGCCGGCAAATTCAAGGTTAATGTGCCACGCATGGGCATGCAATACGTATACTGCACCGAGGGCTTGCGCTGGCAATTCAAGCGCGAGCTCCAGCACCAGGGGGCCTGGACAATAGAGCGCGTTATCGCCCTGGCCAAGATGTTCTTCACCGGAGAGGATGTGCCCAAGACAGCATTGCTGCTTGCCGGCAAAAACCTCTTGGAGCAGATACAGTGCATAGATTATTCCAAGCATCCCGAGATACAGATAACCACCAAAGTCAACTCAATGGGGTGGACAGTCACCAACTTCCACACCGTGTTTGGCGACATAGAGATAAAGCGCGAACCGACGCTCGACCGCTTGGGTTGGAGCAACAGTGGTGCGCTTATCGGCGAGAACCGTCTGGTGCACTACATCTACAGCGCCGAGCACTCGTTCAGCGACAGGGTGGATGGCGAGGAAGCGACCCGCAACGGCATCTTGATATGGGATGCATTGGCGCTCAAAGGAGGTTGCCACATCTGGATAGATGGCGAGGGCACAGGCCGCAAAGGATGCGAGAACAGCTTCAAGATATGGGAATCTCCGGAAGAGCCGACCAAGGTGTCGACCGGCGACATATTCTACCTCACCTGCGACTGCCCCGGCATATCGGAGCGCGCACGCGCCGGCCAGCTCTGGCGAGCAGAGGTGTCTACCGGAGCCGACCTCAAGCCCGTGGCCACCTGGACAGAGATGAAAGGCGAGATAGACCTGTGAGAGAGGGGTTGAAAAAATGAAATCAAAAATAAAACACCATGAATATGAACAAGAACATGCAGACAGCGGCAATAGGCGACCCACATCGCATGGTAAGCACATATGCAGTGCATGGGCTTACGGAATGTGAGATGCTGATACCAGCCGGCAACGCACGCCTGAGAATACACTTCTCAGGCGGCAGCCTGTCGGCCTTAGGGAGTGTGCCGGCCACTTACACCACGCGCAGCCGCATAGTGATGCGGCTCATAGAGAATAGCCCACAATTCAGGCAAGGTAGAATCAGAAAAATGTTGTGACCATGCTGATACCGATAGATGATATAAAAGAGCGCGTGTGTGCGCTTCTCGATGAGAACCCTGATATCATACGCGAGCAGACAGAGTATGGCGACCCGGAGTATTCGATATTGCAGCTTGTGGAGATATATCTGGAAGATGCGGCGAAGATAGTCGCCGCATCGGCTCCATTGGCAGAGATTGCAGAATGCTCGGTGCTCGGCACCGGTCTTGACAGTCCCGGGGGTAAAGTGTATGGCGCCGTGACAGTCAAGATGAGCGAGGAGTGCGTGAGGATGGAATTGCCCTCAGACTTTCTGCGGCTTGCTTGGATCAGGATGAGCGATTGGAATCACAGCGTGAGCGAACCCTTGGCCTTCGGAGGCGACGAATACCGGTTGCGCCAGGGAGGCTTGAGACGGTCGAGACGGAGATGTCCGGCGGTGGCGGTGCATCAGGTGGGACCGCTCAAGCGTATGGAGATATATGGCAGCCGCCCCGGAGAGCGGGTGGTGGAATTCGGTTGGATCACCGTGCCGCGCAGGGTGGGCGACAACTTAGAGTTGCCCCATGGACTCTTCTCGCGGCTTTGCCGTCAGGTGGCCGACATGGTTAAGCTTAATCTTCAGAGAGAATAGTCAGTAACTTTAAAAAACAGGAGAGATGAAACTGCCGGAGAAATGTCCGAAAATATTGATAGGCATGACAGCCGTATGCACAATCTTCATCAGCCTCGGTTTGCTGATAGCCGGAATGGTTATTGCACCGTCGGGCCAGATAGATAATTCGGTGCTGATAGCCTATGGCGAGATATGCACATTTGTATGCGCCTTGCTTGGAGTTAACAACCGTAGCATATACCCACCGGGGTAGGTGGTAAGTTATAGGTTATAGTTAATAGTTAATAAGTGGTTGGACTTTAATTTTCGAGATATGAGGAAGATTGATAAGATAATCATACATTGCACGGCCACTCCTGAGGGACGTGCGGTCAGTGTGGCCGATGTGACGCGATGGCACAAGGCGCGGGGATTCCGCACCATAGGCTACCATTACTTGATTGGGCTCGACGGGGCTGTGTATCCCGGCAGAGCGTTGGAGCAGGTTGGCGCACATTGTGTGGGTCAGAACGCAAATTCGGTGGGGGTGTGCTATGTGGGTGGATGCGACAAGCAGATGCGCCCCAAGGATACCCGCACTGCGGCGCAGCGCGAATCCTTGCGGCGGTTGGTTAGGGAACTGAAAGCGCGTTTTGCCGGCGTCACCGTGCATGGCCACCGGGAATTTGCAGCCAAAGCCTGCCCGTCGTTTGACGTCAGTCGTGAGGCTTTTTAGTCGGAACTTGCTTCGCGACTCAACGACTTCGCGACTCAACAACTTCGCGACTCAACTAATGAGCTGCTCAATAAGTGGGTGCCATCTTGTTGCGCAGGCGTGGTGGGAGATGCCGTTTGTAATTGAGCCATGCTTCCTTTTGGTTTGTGTATTCCTTGAGGTGGTGGCGGCCGCGAGATTTAAGCTCGAGCACTAAGTGCCCGGGCTTTTCTCTGTTTTGGCGACTCAGCAGCGAGTCTGCGCAGTCGGCAAACAGAGCTGCGAGTTCGCGGCGGGTCACGAAAGTTGAGTCACCGATTAGCACGTTGACATATGTGCCCGGATCGAAACCCATAAGACGGTCTGCCCGTTTTGCCATTTTTACGGCTTCCGGGACATTGCCATGGTTGAGCAGTCGCCGTCCGGCTGCAATCAGGGCGGCTCTTTGTGAACTCAGTTGCGAAGCCGGCGTGTGATCCATGTAGACCGGTTTGCCGGGAGGGTTAGCCGGCACCATTCGCTCGGAGGCTGCTATAGCCAAAGAGTCGGAGATGAGGTTTGGGGTGGTGCCGAACTTATATCCGAATAGCCATGGAGAAAGCCCCGACGTGAGACCGAGCCGTTTGTCAGCAGAGAGAGCCTCGATCCAATATATGGGTCGTGGCTTTGGCGAGGCGGCATTGGTGGCCAGGATGTCGAGCATCATGATGCGTCCGAAATCCATGGATAGGTGACCATTGCGCAGGGCGTTTGCCGGGATCGTGATTTCATCACCCTTTCGGTCGGTAATCGTGACATAGCGAGCCGGGAACTGCGGATGGTCGGACTGCTTCAGGATGCGCAATGCTTCGAGTGCGGGCATTGTGTCGACGGCGGTAGGCGATAGGCGCACTTGCCGGTAGGCATCGTAGATGATATCCTTGCGGCTCAGCGTGGTGGGGAGCTTCTTGGACTCACGCCAGTCAGCCATGAGGTTGGCGGCATATGCCGGGCGGGTGAGATATGACAGATTCACCACGCGTATATCGCTCCTGATTCCCTCCACCTCTTGGATATACCAAAGAGGGAAAGTATAATTGTCGCCATTGACGAAGATTATGGCATCGGGCTCCATAGACTGCATCATGTTGACGGCGAACGAGCGGGCCGCAGTGCGGTTGCTGCGGTCATGGTCATCATAATTTGTGAAGCCCATCCAGGTCACTATGGCGAGCGGGAGGGCGAAGCCCCATGGGCTTCTGAAACGGCGTGCCACCATGATTGCCCCGAAGCCTATCCATATGCAATAGGCCCAGAAACTGCCGAGAAATGAATAGTCGCGTTCGCGAGGTTCGCCCGGGTCCTGGTTGAGATAGACCACAATGGCAAGTCCTGTCATGACGAAAAGTATCCCGGTCACCGCGCAGGTGGTAATGCCCCGGCGGCGCGACTTCAGCAACCAGCCTATGCCGATGAGTCCCAATATGAGGGGGAGACAAAAATATAGATTGCGCCCCTTGTTGTCGGAGCCGGCCACATCGGGGAGATGGTCTTCGGCGCCGAGCATTGCGTTGTCGACAGGTCCGAATCCGGTCACGAAATTGCCATGTTGCACTTCACCTTGCGAGGGGCGGTCGTTCTGGCGTCCGGCAAAGTTCCAGAGCAGGTAGCGCCAGTACATGTATCCGGTCTGGTAAGTCAAGAACCACTGCAGATTCTGCATGTAGGTGGGTCGGAAGCCAGTGGGCGATTCACCACGCGAACCGTCCGGACGAGCCTTGGCTACCGGCCGCCCAAGAGAGTCGAAAGCCTCGGAGATTTTCACCCTTGACATGGTGGACTTGTTCATGCCAATCCACTCGTCGAACGAGGTGAGGTCCGAAGGATTGGACGATGTGATGCGGGGGAACCACATGTTCAGCTCAGGAGTCTTTACAGTGGAGGGATGACGTCCGATTACCATATAAGAGTCGCCGCCCCGGGCAACGAGCCTTGCATTTTCGGCGGAGTCAACGGGGTCAATGTCGAGGCCGTTGCGCAACTTGCCATCGGCTTCGCCCGGCACCAGTCGGGTTGAGCCATATTTCAGTTGATACTTGCGGTAGAACGGATTGCCGAGGCTGTCGTACTCCTCATGGAGCATCGGTTTGCTGAAAGGGGTGGACCCATAGAGCAAGGGCTTGCCGCCATACTGTTCGCGGCTTTGGTAATAGGCGAATGCGAACGGTTCGCCGGGCATAGCGGAGTTGGCCGGTGAAGGCACATCTCCGCGAATCGGGATAATGGCATAAGAGCTGTAGCCCGTGAGGAGCATTGCGAGCATCCAGAGAGCGAGGCAAAGGCGGCGGCTCTGGAAATTCGCACCGCTCACGAGCAGCGCTGAGACGAGCACCGAGACAATAGCCCCGATCGCAAAATGGTCGGAGAGTATGAAAATGCCGGAGAGGAAAATCGCGGGGAAGCAAGCGGCAGCCATTTGGCCGCGGCTGTGGCCTACGCGAGTCACCACGAGGGCGAGTATGAGAGAGAGGGCAAGGAGCGCGACATATATCGCCACGCCGCTCAGTGCAGGGAGTCCCCAGAGATTTACAGCCATAATCTCAAACCGGGCAGCGAGCGCGATGGTCGAGGGCATCATGCCCATAAGCACGCAGGCCACGGCAACGAGCGAGAGCAGGAAAATCAGAGCGAGCCGCAAAGTGCTCCGAATGCCACGACGCACCGCCCATATCATGGCGAGTGCCGGGATGCAGAGCAGGTTGAGCTGGTGAATGCCGATGCTCAGGCCGAAGAGGTAAGCGATAAGGATTAGCAAGCGCCATGACTCCGGGCGGTTGCGTGTGCCTGCCCACTTCGTCATAAGCCAGACGCAGAGGGCCGTCATGAAAATCGACATGGCATATACCTCAGCCTCCACGGCGGAGAACCATGCAGAGTCGCACCAGCCGAAAGCGAGAGCGCCCGTGAGGGCACCGCCGGCGGCCGCCACCGGTGCGGGGATATGGCGGCGCGGGAGCTTTAGGAGCACCCAAAGCCCCACGCGATATAGAGTCTTGGCGAGGAAAAAGGCGGCGAAGGCTGTGAACAGGCCCGAGGAGAGGTTAATGGCCAAGGCGGCGTAGGCCGGCGATGGAGCGAGCAGGGTAAACATCTTCTCGACGAGCATCCATGTGGGGTTGCCCGGCGGGTGCCCCACCTCGAGCAGATAGGCCGCCGACACATATTCCGGGCAGTCCCAGAAAGATACGGTCGGGGCCACAGTGAGCCAATAGGTGAGCAGCAGGAGGAGAAACGCGCCCCATGCCACCCAGCTTTCGAGCCTTAGGTATTTCCTTTCTGATTCTATCATCTCTCCCTTATCGCTCCGCTCTCATTGGGTTGTTTAGGAAGTCCTCGTAGGCGAGGCGTATACCCTCTTCGAGTTCCGTCTTGTAGTTCCAGCCGAGTCGGGAGGCCTTTGAGACGTCGAGGAGCTTGCGGGGAGTGCCGTTGGGCTTGGTGGTGTCCCATTCGATTTCACCTTCGAAGCCAATCACCTTGGCCACGAGCTCGGTGAGTTGCTTGATGGTTACTTCCTTGCCGGTGCCGGCGTTGACAGTCTCGTTGCCCGAATAGTTCTCCATCAGGAACACGCAGAGGTCAGCGAGGTCGTCTACATATAGGAACTCGCGCAGCGGCGAACCGTCGCCCCAGCAAGTCACGCTCTTTGCACCGCTCATCTTTGCCTCGTGGAAACGGCGTATCAGGGCGGGGAGCACATGTGAGTGCGTGGGGTGGTAGTTGTCGTTGGGTCCGTAGAGATTAGTGGGCATCACTGAGATGAAGTCCGCTCCATATTGGCGGTTGAGATATTCGCAATACTTGAGGCCGGAGATTTTGGCGAGGGCATAGGCCTCGTTGGTTTTCTCGAGGGCTGATGTGAGCAGGCAAGACTCCTGCATGGGCTGGGGCGCCATGCGCGGGTATATGCAGGAAGAGCCGAGAAACTCGAGCTTGCGGCATCCGTTGCGCCAGGCTGCGTTTATCACGTTCATTTCGAGCATCATGTTGACATACATGAAGTCGGCCGGTGCCTTGTCGTTGGCCTCTATGCCGCCAACCTTTGCGGCGGCGAGGAATACGTATTCGGGGCGTTCGGCGGCGAAGAACTCCTCTACCATGTCTTGACGGGAGAGGTCGAGCTCGGCGTGAGTGCGGGTTATGATGTTAGTGTATCCGCGGCGTTGCAGCTCGCGTACGATGGCGGAGCCCACCATGCCGCGGTGGCCTGCCACATATATCTTAGCGTTCTTTTCCATATTCAGAAGATTATGATTTGTCAACTTTTCAAGTTTTCAGGTTGGTGGAGAGATTATGCCGGGGTCAGGAATTCAGATAGATTGCGGTTAGTTTGGGGATAAAAGACTCCCAGCTGAGATGTTTTGTGTAATAGTCGTGTGCGTCTTTGCCCATCTGTTCGCGCAGTTGCTTGTCTGATGCGAGCCGCTGCATGGCGCTTGTGAGAGCTGAGGCGTCGGCCGGGGACACGAATATTGCAGTCCGGCCATCTTCGAGATATTCCGGTTGGGCACCGGTTGGGCAGCAAATCTGAGGGCGGGCTGCAGCCATTGCGTCGATGTTGCTCATGCCGAAAGCTTCGCGGTCGACCGACGGTAGCACCACGAAGTGGGCGCCGGAGATGCTTTCGTAGGGGGTTTCGGAGTTTTGTTTCCAGTCTATCCGTTCCATCACATTGCGGGCAATAGCTCGACGGCGCAGCTGGTCGCGGTAGTCGGGATTTCCCTTGCCGCAGATGCGGAGCCGGATCTTCACGTCGCGCAGCATGGAGAGGGCATCTATGATTGTCTCTATGCCCTTGCCCTTGACCACGGCTCCGGCGTATGCGGCGATTATCGGGCCCTTTGAGGGCTCGGCTACAGGAGAGGCTTGGTGTGTGTTGACGCTATTGTGCAATATATGCACGGTCTTCATATCCATGGGGAGCTTGTCGGGCCATGGCTGCTTGAAGCGGTCGAAGGCGGCTTTCGACACGAAAATGTGGCCGTTTATCTTGTCGTAGATACGCCGGAACAGCCATGAGTTGCGGCCTTGTCTCACGGTGTGACGGGTTGAGAAGACTCGCACGTCGGGGCGTGCGGCGATGCGCTTGGCGAGTAGCACTGTGAAAGCGTCGCGGTAACGGTGCACGTGGACATAGGTGTGGTTGTGCGGTGCGTCGCGCAGTTCGCGGGCGAGCATTAGTGCCGACACCGGGTCGAAGAAACCTCGGAGCGGGGCGTGGAGCAGCTCAATGGCGGCATCGCGGAAATGCTGGTCCACGACGCGGGCCTCGCGTGTCACGGCGCTTACGCGCCATCCTTGCCGCCGATAGTGCTCGCAGATATCGCAGGCGTAGCGTTGCATGCCACCCCAGCGGTTGCTCGACACGAGGTGTATCAGCCATGGGCGGTTCTCATCGGTTTGCCTCTTCATTCCCCTGTTTGTCAGTTGGTGCTCGAGAGCATCACGCGAATGTCGATGCTCGGCATAGAGAGGAAAGAGGCGATGAATTTGTCTACGAGTTTGCCGTCATAAGTGATCATGCCGCTCTGCACGCCGGTTGTTGTGACCATCATGCCGGTGAAGCCACCCTTGATGCTCAGCTCATGCAGGAAGTTGACCATGGGGTTAGAGAGGGCCATAGCCACAGTTCGGGGCACAGAGACCGAGGGGTGCGACTCATGCAGGTCGATCACGAATACGCTGTCTTTTAGAGAACTTGACAGACTCTTTGGGAATTTGAACTGGTTGGTGGCATTGCCCATTATTATTACGTCGGCTGTCTTGACGCGGTTGGTTAGAACGCGGGGATGAATTGCAATCAGCTCCACGATGGGGTTGCATAGCGGGCGGGCGAGCGAGAGGGCGGAGACGTCGTTGTCCATGACCACCACGCGAGCGCCGGTGCCGGCGGCAGCGTTGGCGGCAGCGATGCACTCCGTGCCGGTGCCGATGATCAGCACTTCGCAGGGGTTGAGTCCGGCCACACCGGCGAGTAGCACGCCTTTGCCGCCACCCAAATATGACAGAGACTCCTGGGCATACATCACTGCGGCGCGGCCATCAATCTCGTCAACTATGTTGGCGAAGATTTGCACGTCGCTGTGGGAATACATATTGTCGAAACAGCCGCAGGAGATGTGCTTGTCGAGGAGGGCTTTTACGACGTGCTTGTCGAAGAGGTCCTTGCCCATCATGCAGAGCAGGGTTGCGCCGGGGCTCATTTTCTTGACATCCTTGGCGCGGAGAGGCTGGTAACTGAGCACTATGGGTGCGCTTAGGGCTTCCTCGCGGGTCACTATCTTGACACCGTATTCGGCGTAAGTGCTGTCGTTGAAACTTATGTCGACGCCGGCGCCCTGTTCCATAGAGACTTTGATGCCGCCTGAAGTGAGCAGGCCGCACGCTTCGGGCGTGAGGATGAATCTTGTCTCGTCGGTGTCGGAGTAGTTGCCCACGAGGGCTATGTGAATGCCGCCTTTAGGCTGGTCGAGCACCTCGACTTCTGCCTGAGGTTCCAACGACTGATTGGTGGCTGAGTGTTTTCCGGAGTCTGCCATATTATATTGTAATTTTAGTAGGTGTATTAATTTTGAAGGAATGTAGCCATAAGCTGAGAGACTGCTGCTTTGCAATAAGCCGTGACTGTCGTCGTAAGGTGTCCCTTGGTTTTGGCTTTAATCGTTACTAAGGAAATAGCATGGCTTTCTGCATTTCTCAGTTGGTCAGACAACAAAATTACTAAAATTTTTCAATATTCGGCAAAGCGAAGGGGCAATAATGCAAAAAAATGCTTTAGGTGAATAAAAATTTGTATAATTCACAAAAAAAGATTAATTTTGCAGATGTTTCGAGGAAAGCCATGCATATGGGGCTTTTCTGAGACGGTAGGATTGTCTTATGGTGTAATGGTAGCACTGCAGTTTTTGGTTCTGCCTGTCCAGGTTCGAATCCTGGTAAGACAACAATAGAGCCGGGTGTCTGCACCCGGCTCTATTGTTGGTTGGATGGAGGAAGATGGCAGATGGGTGAAGATGACACGGTAAGACTGGAGATAAGTGGGATATGATAAAAAGGCTGAGACAAAGTCTCAGCTCACAAAATGACTGGCTAACGCATCTGTCGCTATCCCTTGCCTTTGCCCCATCATTCACTTCTCGCTCCGGCAGCCCTTTTTTTACGACTCTCTCCTTGCGCGTCTATTTCGGGGCAGTCGCAAACTTCTGTGGCGAGCGTAGCCCCCTGTTTCTTGAGGGTAGTGCTTTTGAGTAAATTCATATTCTTGAATTTTTGCTGTATCGGTGGTTTGGTTGTATCGATATGATGGGCAGGTCTCTGAGGGTGTTGTCAGTTCAATGTCAGCCCAATGTAAATCCAATGTCAGTTAAATGTCAGTCCAATGCGTTAGCCGGTATTCGTTTGCGGTGCTTTGCAGCGCATGTTTTGGCTATGCCGGAAGAATCTTTCTCTTTTTAAGGTGTTTGTTATGAACCGTAATTTCAAACAGCGCGCTTATCATCACGATTATCATAGAGCCGGAATCTACATGGTCACTATGGTGGTGAGCGGGCGTGCCCCGATTCTCGGCTCTCTTGTGTGCGGGGATCGCCCGAAGATCATACCGTCCGATTTAGGTTGGCGTATCAAGTTGCAGGAATCAAAAAAGATGCATGGTGTGCACCGGAATGTGGAGGTATGGAAATTCTGTCTCATGCCGGATCATGTGCATATGATTATCCGTGTCAAGACTGATTTCCCTCAGGGAATGCATCTCGGTGATGTGATAAGAGGCTTCAAAACTGGCTGCAACCGCTTGTATTGGGAACTTGGGGGCAGGAAAGGCCAAGGGCTTTTCGAAACGGGATACAATGACCGTTTGCTGAAATATTATGAGCATCTTAAGGTCTGGAAGAATTATCTCGACGACAACCCGCGAAGACTGTATATAAAGCGTCAGCATCCTGAATTTTTCCGTTCCATACATAATGTGCAGATACTTGACCGTAGCTGTCAGATTATCGGCAACCGCTTTCTGCTCGACAATCCCGACAAGGAGGCTGTAATAGTGGAGGGCACTGAAAAAGTCCCTCTAAGGTAAGCTCGCTTAAAAACTATCGGCACA
>CAJTYC010000004.1 GCA_910584185.1 uncultured Muribaculaceae bacterium | reverse complement strand
GCATGTGTTAAGCCTGCCGCTAGCGTTCATCCTGAGCCAGGATCAAACTCTCCGTTGTTAGTTATATATTCTTTATATATATCTACGAATTTATTTGTCGGTTCAGAATCCCTTTATTGTTAAGGAGTCTCGTTGACGGGACTTTTGTTTTGTCCCTGTACTCTAAAACAACTTTCGCTGCTTTGTCTTGATGGCAATATGTCAATGTTCGTTGTGCTTCCGGATCGTTTCCGGGCTTCATCGCTTTCGCTTTGTCGCTGTGTCGTTTCCCGTTTGCGTTTGCAAAATTAGTGCAAAAAATGCCGCTGTGCAAATTTTATCACGATTTTTTATGCTGTGCAACATATTTTCGTGCGTAAGTGTTAGAATATGAGCGTTTTTAATAAATGTTAAAATATCTTTCGTTTTGTTAATGCACTTTCCCGGTTTTATGTTGTAGGTCATTGTTTTGGTCGTCAGCGGCGCCTCTTGCTCCCCCCAGTGCGCGATGAGTCAATGTATAAAACCGACTGAAGTGTTATTATCTGGTGTCGTCGCCGGAGGCTCCTCCCTCCCGGTAGCTTCGCGAGGATAAGCGCGACGCGAAGCCACCGGGAGGGAGGAGCCTCCGGCGACGACACCAAAGATTAAGCTGCATCGCGGACTGGGGAGGGGGGAGGTGCCGCCGACTACATACAATAATTCCACACAAAAGCATATATACACAAAAACCGCGAGGGCCGGGATGGTCTCGCGGTTTTGGTTTCTTATAAACTTGGGTGCGTATATTGCTAATTGAGATAAGTTTTATGCTTCTTAAATTAAGTTTGCGTCGATACTATTGCTTCTTTGGTAAGTTGCCGTTATATAAATGCGTCTTAGCGTAAGTTGCGGCTTAAAGATAAGTTTGCGGCTTAAATGTAAGTTTTACTTTCTTGTTAGTCAAAATTTCGGATCTAAGCTTATAAAAAGAGGAAAGCCGATATTGCTTGAACAAAGATTAAGTCTTCGACATATGTCACTGTAATGAACGATGTCGCAGAGTGTGTCTAATTCAGCGATAGTCCTTGAGCAGTTCGCGGAGTTTCTGGCGGGTAACGAAGATACGGCTCTTTACGGTGCCGAGCGGCATGTTCAGCTTATCGGCAATTTCGTCGTATCTGTACCCGGCCACACACAGAGCGAACGGATTGCGGTAGTCGGCCGGAAAGCTACGGAGAATCCTGGAGATTTCTCCGGATGCGTACGCCCCCTCGGGAGTTTCAACTCCCGAATCCTGCGACAGGTTAAGATGATAGAGGTCTTCGGAGACGTCGACATAAGTGCTCTCACGAGAGCGTTTGCGGTAGTTGTTGATAAAGATGTTGCGCATTATGGTGGTCATCCACCCACCGAGATTGGTCCCGTCAACGAATTTGGCTTCGTTGTCGAGAGCCTTCAGTGTAGTGTCCTGCACCAAATCTTGCGCTTCTTCCTTATCAAGCGTCAACTTCAACGCGAACGACATCAATGAAGACTGCATACCTATCACAGATTGTTTGAAGGTGTCAGTACAGCTCATTTTGAATCAGAAGTAAGATTCGTTTGTTAATTAAGATTTGAAAAACACATGGAGCTATTTACTCCTACGGTTCAAATTTATCTGAAATATCTGAAACTGCCAAATATTATGGTGAATATTTGCATCCAAGCGCAAAAAAAGCCAAAAATATGCCTTAGGAAGCATACTTCAGTCCTGTTTGTCGGCAGTTTGTTCAAGTTTCTCCACTCTCACGAGTTCAATCTTGGTGGTAGACATCTTCTTAACGTTAAACTTCAGGTTGCCAATCACGAAGTCCTCGCCCTGCACAGGGAGAGCCTCGAGGTTGTCGAGGATATAACCGGCAAGCGTATGATAAGAGTCGCTCTCCTTGATGTTGAGGCCGAACTCCTCATTGATTGCCGATATCTCTGCCCTTCCGGAGAACACATAGGTATTGATACCGAGAGTCCGGGCCACAATGCGTTTGCGGTCATGCTCATCTTCAATCTCGCCGAAAATTTCCTCCACCATATCCTCTATGGTGACGAGACCCGCGGTGCCTCCAAACTCATCGACTATGACAGTCATGGAGCGTTTCTCAGCGAGCATACGCCTCATCATCTTATTGGCGAGCATTGTCTCGGGTGTGAAAAGCACTGGCTTGATGCAGCGGCGCCAGTCGGCATCCGTATTGAAGAGTTCGGAGACATGTATATATCCTATCACATCGTCTATATCATCCTTATACACCACCACTTTCGAGAGGCCGGTATCGATGAACTTCTTTACGAGATTCTCACGCGAAGTGCCCTCGATAGCCACAGCCACAATCTCATTGCGCGGAGTCATGCACTCAGCCACCTGCGTATCCTTGAAATCTATGGCCTTGCGGAATATCTTGACCTCATTTTCCACTTCAATCTTACCCGTGTTCTCCTCGATAGACTGCTGAATGTAGTCATCGAGTTCATCGATGGTGAGAGGGTGGCGCGAGTCTTCCTGCTGAGTAATGCCGAAAAGTTTCATAAGCCCTTTGGAAATCCATGACACGAAAAGCGAGATGGGATAGAGAGTAATATATATGAGATAAAGAGGCAGAGCAAGCAAGCGCATCATGAAATTAGGGTTGATGCGGAATGTAGTCTTCGGCATGAACTCACCGGTGATAAGAATCAAGCCGGTGGAGAGCACAGTATTGCAAACCAGCACAAGCGCCTCGCCATCAGGGCCGAACCAGGATTCGAGCACCGGATTTACAATGGCAGAAAACGATATACCGTATATGACAAGCACCACATTGTTGCCCACCAACAGAGTAGAGATGAACATATCCTCATGGCGACTGAAGCTCATGATGATACGATTGATAAGCCCGCCCTCGGCCGCATCAATCTCACGGCGCACCTTGCTCGACTGCACGAAAGCAATCTCGGTGCCGGAGAATAGACCCGAGAAAATTATGGCCACAAGGGTTATGACAATAGCAAGACTAAGAGATAAATCCATTATATGTCTTAAGTATTAGTTATGAGTTATGAAGTGTGCCAAGAAGTGGTCAACCTGCAGAGTCACTTATCGACCGGCTAAGGTTGCAACGATGATGGCTGAAACGCAGGGTGAGAAGACGGTTGCATAGGCACCGGCTGCAGAGGGCCACCTTGCTGAAAATCCTGACGGTTCACCGGGAAGATGCCCTGAGGCTTGATGATACGATAAGAAGTCAGCTTCTCGTCGCTCTCAAAGCCGAGGCCCTCGAGCACATGCGTTTCGGTCTCGATATGAATGAACGAGTCGCTGTATATCTTGCGGTTGCGCTGGTCCCAGAAGAGCTGTTCTGTCTGAAAAAGGTCTTTAGGGGCCTTCGTCATTTCCACATGGCCGTCAAGACGCCATAGCTTTTGGTCTGAGAAGAACTTAGCCGAGTCGGCAGCCACCGAGGCGACCACATGAAAATAGGGGTCGAACTTCTGGAGATACAAGCCCTCGGGGAAATCCCAATAAGGGGTGTCGGTCTCCTGAAACACCTTCCATATAGGTGCCACCACCTTATATTGCACCACACCCGAGTCCGAGATGAATGTGGCCACATTCTTAGTGGTCATCGTAGGCATCTTCGACGGGTTGAGCCGGGCTGCTACATCAATCTTGCGCTCCTCCTTGCATCCGGAAGCGACGAAGAGGCAAACCAACAAACCGATGAGCCAAAGCGACGCCTTTCTCATGACATTATCTTATCTTGCGCTTGAAGAACCACACCTCGTTGAAGTTCACGCCGAGAGTGATGTTGAGATAATTCTCCTTGATAAGAGTTTTGGGGTGCGCCTCGCGCATCTTCCACTCAAGGCCAAGATTAATAACGGTCTTACCCTCGATAGTGGGGAATCCGAAACCGGCCGACACACCGAACTCACGCACCTGATTGCCCTTGATATTGAGGTAATCGTTGGTATAGTAAGCGCCCAGACGGTAAGCCACACGCTGCAGATAAGAGCCGCGCAACTTCGGCACATATTCAGCACCGAGAGCATAGCGTGTACGGTCCTTGAAATCCATACCCTCGAAGACAATCACAGGCTTCGAGTTCAGGTCAGGGTTGCCGAACGAATACAATGGTGAATATTTAGCTTTCGACCACTGCTGCCAGATGAAGTCAAACTCCACATTGAATCGGCTCGTACGCTGATGAGAGTAGCTCACACCAGCACCTATGGCATTGGGGGTATAGTAATTATTCTTGAGTTTGCCTCGGGCTACCTCGGTGGGTTCGCTTTCGAGAGTCATTTCCTGGATAGTAGCCCAGGTTGAGCCGAGCATCGTCTTCTTGGGGCTGTAAGTGAGGCCCAACACCATGCGGTCAGTGCGCGAAAGACGGGCTGTGTATTGCGCACCGATCACGATACCCCAGTCGCGCACCTTCATGACGTGCTCAAACTTGGTGCTACCTGTAGATGGGGTGGCAAAGACATCGTTGACAATATTACCGAAGTCATAGCTCACGTTTACACCGAGCGAGAAGCCTTTGATTTCACCCGCAAATCCGAGATATAGACGATTTATGCCGCCCGAACCCTGATTTGACATGGCTCCATGCTTGATATCATTGCCAAACGCATAACCCACCGAACTGTAAGGGAGCAGACCCACCGAGCCACCGAAATGCTTCGAGAGCGGGAATTGCATGGTGAGATAGTCGAGACCACCGCCGGTGGCCTTCTCCTTGGCACTGCCCTCCTTGCTCCACATGAAAGAGAGGTCGGCGCCGAGGTCGAAGAGGAACGTCAGAGAGTCGACCGCTGCATAAGAGGCGGGGTTCATCACATTGATCTGACGGCCTGAGTTCATGGCCACACCGACACCACCCATCTGACGTTGCATGGAGGTGGCATTATCGCTGAGGATGCCGTAGCCATACATCGAATATGGAGTATTGGTCTGGGCATTAAGTCCGAGAGCCGCCACGAGCACTAAGAGCGAAGAGAGGAAATTACGTAATTTCATAAAGAGACGTTATAGTTGAATATCCTCACCAGTCCACGTCCCACGGCATTGGAATCGGCCACGGGATTGAGGCCATACTCCGATAGCAGCGGAGACAATATAGCGGCATCGCCGCCGGTGAGAATCAGTGATAAATCATTATAATTTAGCTTGGCCTCGTTATACTCGGCGAGAATCTCGGCGGCCAAGCCACGCATCACGCCTGCACGTATGGCAGTCTGAGTATCAGTGCCAAATCCGGGGAGCGGGCCTTCCGGTTCCACGAGAGGAAGTCGGGAGGTGAAATTATTGAGCGAACGGAAGCGGAGCCTCAGCCCGGGAGAGATATTTCCGCCGATCATCGAGAATCCGGCCACAAGGTCGGCAGTGACGGCAGTGCCGGCATCTACAACGAGAGCAGCTCTGCCGTCAGCGGCAACGCCACAGGCGGCTGCCAGGCGGTCGGCACCGATGGTGCGCCTGTCATAGCAAACCGAAATAGGGAGTGGGGTATCAGGACCGAGAGCCACCACAGGCACACCAAGACCTGCGAGCGGCGCAACCACAATATCTGCATCATCGCACACGCTGCATACCGCTGCACCCTCAACCTGAGACACCGCGAGCATCTGCTCAACAGGAAGCGCAACAAGACCCTTGCATACGGCAGACTGCACCAACATCTCCCCCTCAAAGAGAGCCGCCTTTACGGCAGTGTTGCCAATATCTATGGTCAGTAATCTCGACACTTCTGCTGATTATTAATACGATATGATAAACGGAGTCACTTTTTCTTCTTAAGGTCAACCTTGTTGCCGGTCTCAGGGGAGTTTTGCTCCTTGGCGAGAGCTGACGAGAGCATCCATGAGGCTATGACCTGAATCACCGCGCCGGCGAGTGTAAAGACCACAGTCTCGTTGAGCATATGAAACGTGGGCATTCCGTTGAAGCCCCGTGTATTGAAAAACCAGAAGAAAGCTGCCACTGCAAGACACATGCCGGCCCAAACCTCGAGACGGCGCAGACGGCGCACCTTGACCGATTCGTCACGTCCCACCGAGGCGACAATACGCGCCACGAGATAGATTAACGCACCAGAGGCGAACATCCACTTGAACGCAGTGAGCCAAGCCGGCGTCACCAGGCCCGCGAAGGGGGCCACCATAGCCACGGCCACAATGAGGAGGCCGAAAGTGGCGGTGCTCTCCATGGCGCGTCGCATACGTGCACGCTTCTCACGCAGAGCGGGGGTATAAGTCTTTTCTGTCATCTTACTATATAAACATCTTCGGTGGGCTTCTGCATATGATATTGCTCACGGGCTATCTGCTCGAGTTCCTCAGTGCCGGTGAGCAGGCGTTCGCGCTGCTCACGATAATATCTGGCCGAGTCGCGGCAAACCTTAATCTGCTCGTTGAGCGACTTAATCTGCTCCTGATACTCCATGTTGTGCTGCCACGACGCATCCTCATTAAGAAAGAGGAGCGTGATGACAAGCGCACCGATGGCGATGACCGCTATGTGTGAGCGGCGGCGCACGAAATAGTTAAGTCTCTTTAATTTGCCCATCCAGAACGGATTTTGAATTTTGAATTTTGAATTTTGAATTATTGCCGGCAACCTTCCGTATTTTAAATTATTGCCGGCAGCTCAAATTCTAAATTCTAAATTCCAAATTCTAAATTTTCAATTATATTGCTTCAACTTGCAAATTTACAAAAAAAAGGCGACACACAAAGAGTGTGACGCCAAATATTTTGACTTGACTGAAAAAACCGATTAGCGATAATCCTTGAGCATCTGCTGCAAACGCTTGCGCGCAAAGAAAATGCGGCTCTTAACTGTGCCCAACGGGAGGCCCATCTTGTCGGCAATCTCGCTATACTTGTAGCCGGCGATATATAAAGAGAATGGTTCCCTGTATTCGCTGGTGAAGCCATTGATTGCGATGGAAATCTCCTTAACTGCATAAGAGCCTTCGGGAGTGGTGAGCCCTGACTCCTGCGAGAGATTGAGGTGGTAGAGGTCTTCGGTGCTATCGATCACCGTGGCCGAACGCACCTGACGGCGGTAATTGTTGATGAAGATGTTACGCATTATCGTGAACACCCATCCCTTGAAATTGACATTGTCAATATACTTCTCCTCGTTGCTCAGCACCTTGAGTGTAGTGTCCTGAACAAGATCGGCGGCCGCCTCGCGGTCGGAAGTGAGCTGGCAGGCAAAATTGAATAGGTTGCCCTGTAAACCAAGCAGTCTCTGTTTGAATTGTTGTTTCTCAGCCATAGTCGTGGAATCTTAATTGGTTATATACTTAGACCGACTCCGGCAGCTGCAACAGGATTATTTCACCTTGGTCCAGACTCCAAAAGTCTTTCTATGCTTATTTAACAACGCTGAGAGCAAAAATTCAACGGAGAGAACGTAATTTAACTATTTTTGGCTAAAATGCCCATGGCGGTAACTACTCAGTCGCCCACAGTGGCGCGCCCCGGTGGGCGACTGAGTAGTTACCCATGGCGGCATATAAATTAACACCACACTGAGCCGTAAGGTTAAAATTAACACTTCTAAGTTGTTTAATCAACTTCTTCACGAGAACGACGAGAACGTTAAATAGGAACCCGGCGACGAAAGCTGATGGCACTTTCCCCTTGAAGCATTGGCATACAGCTCCGTGCGCATGGCATCGGCCCGCCTGACTTCACGCTCAGCCTCATCGCCAAGCGCAAAGTGCATGGCAAAAAAATTGCGCACGTCAAACATCTGCAAAAATAAGCGCGCACCCACATAATAGCCGGAACCTATGCGCGAGTCTACCGGAAAGAAGCAATAGTCGATCGGCATGCCGGAATCAGAGCCATCTGCTTTGAGCACGCCGGAGATAGGGGCAAGGCAATTGCGGAAAGCATCCAAACCGGCCTGCACTTCAGAGGCTGATGATTCGTCTCGCCAAATCCAGGCATTCAGGTCACCGGCATGAAAGATTCTCCTTCCGTCAATCTCAACGAACCAGGAATTGCCCACATCGGTCGAAGGGAAAGCCTTGACAGAGACCGTGGAATCAGAGTATGACGCACCCGGACGGAGCACCACCACTCTATCCGCCTCAACCTTCGGACCGGCATAGACCGAGGTGCGACTCACTATGTGACGCATACGCTTCCACACATCCACACTCACGAAGTAACGCACGTCAAAGCCGAGGGCTGGCCAAGCGAAAATGTCGGGATTATAATGATCCTTGTGAAAATGACTCACAAACACATATAAAGGCTTATCCTTGCGCACGGAGCCGAGAAAACCTGGAGCCTCAGGGGCGGAGCCATCCACATCGCGCCAATAATCAAACACCAAAGTGGCCGAAGGAATCTCCACCACAAAGCAATCATGCCATATATATGTCACCGTATCCATAAATATGTATTAAGTCAGAGTTATGAGGTATGAGTTCATAGTTATGCGTAAATATTTCCGGTTGTCCTCTTGATTGATTGTTTCGCTTAGGTAGCAGGGACGCGCTTTTGCGCGTCCACGTGGTCAAAAGAAACTTCAAGACGCAAAGGGGGAACAATGGAGAGAGAGTTCAATAAGGATAACCAACAGTTGATATAAAATGTTATACTTCAAGTTGCGGAGCAACGCAATTTTTAGTAATTTTGCAACAGAAAACAAAACACGTGATGATAACAGCATCAGCAAAGAAAAGAGAAAACATAGCGGAATATCTGCTATATATGTGGCAGATAGAGGACCTGATACGCGCCTTCGGGCTTGACCTCGACAAGATACAGGCCAACATAATAGACCGATACAGCGACCTCGATGACCGTCAGCGCAAAGAGATGACCGAATGGTATGAGTCGCTGATCGACATGACGCGTCGCGAGGGTAAGGAGAAGAGCGGTCACTTGCAGCTCAACATCAATACGCTCAACGACATAGAGCGCCTACACAGACAACTGCTCAACGACCCCAAATTCGCAGCCTATGCCACACAATATTACAGCACCCTGCCGATAATAGTGGAACTGCGCGCCAAGGCCGGCGACAACAAGAAAGATGAGATTGAGACCTGCTTTGACGCCCTCTACGGCATCTTGATGCTAAGGCTACAGAAAAAGGAGGTTTCACCCGAGACCGTGGCCGCAGCACAGCAGATATCAAAATTCTTGGCGGTGCTGTCGAACTTCTACAAACAGGATTACAACAACGAACTGAAATTCAGCGAAGACGACTGACGATGAAGAAGATATTGGTGACAGGCTGCAACGGCCAGCTTGGGCGCAGCCTACGCAGGGAATTTGATAAGGAGAGCGACATAGAGGCTGTATATACCGACCACGACACACTCGACATCACCGACGAGCGCAGCGTGAGCCGCATGCTCGAGGATGGCAAGTTTGACGTGGTGGTGAACTGTGCAGCCTATACGGCAGTCGACAATGCAGAGAGCGACTCAGTGAAGGCAGCCCTACTCAACACCGGAGCAGTGGGCATATTGGGAAAGGCGGCCGTGAAGAACGGAGCCAAGGTGATACATATATCTACCGACTACGTATTCTCCGGCCAGAACTTCCGCCCGTATGAAGAGAATGACGAGCCCTACCCGCAAGGCATGTATGGGCGCACCAAGCTCGAAGGGGAGGCCCTGCTCACATCATTCTGCCAGAACTCCATCATCATACGCACGGCATGGCTATATTCGGAATATGGCAAGAACTTCGTCAAGACCATGCTCGCATTGGCAGATAACAAGCCTGAAATCAACGTGGTGGCCGACCAGATAGGCACGCCCACCTATGCAGGCGACCTGGCTGCGGCAATACTTGCCGTCATAAATAGCGAGAGCTGGAAACCCGGCATATATCACTACACAGACGAAGGTGTGGCCTCATGGTATGATTTCACGAAGGCAATAATGGAGATGAGCGGAAAGGATACAAAAGTCAACCCTATACCCACCTCCGACTACCCCACCCCGGCCAAGCGGCCGTTATATTCGGTGCTGAGCAAGCAGAAAATCAAGAACACATTCGGACTGACAATTCCGTACTGGCGTGACTCTTTGCGGAAATGTCTCAACAATATGGATACAAACCAATGACAGAGATAGAACGCAGGCGAACATTCGCCATCATATCGCACCCGGATGCGGGAAAGACTACACTGACCGAGAAGCTGCTGCTCTTCGGTGGCGCCATACATGTGGCCGGTGCCGTGAAGAGCAACAAGATCAAGAAGACAGCCACATCCGACTGGATGGAGATAGAGAAACAACGCGGCATATCGGTTGCCACATCGGTGATGGGCTTCAACTATGGCGACTACAAGATCAACATCCTCGACACGCCCGGTCACCAAGACTTCGCCGAGGATACCTTCCGCACGCTGACAGCCGTAGACTCCGTAATAATCGTGGTGGATGCCGCCAAGGGTGTGGAGACACAGACCAGGAGGCTCATGGAGGTGTGCCGCATGCGCCGCACTCCGGTTATAATCTTCGTAAACAAGCTCGACCGTGAGGGACGCGATCCCTTCGACATACTCGACGAGCTGGAGAAAGAACTGAAGATAGGTGTGCGCCCCCTCACCTGGCCTATCAACATGGGCGAGCGCTTCAAGGGTGTATACAATATATATGAGCATGGCATCGACCTCTTCCAGCCATCGAAGCAGACAGTGAGCGAGCGTGTGGAGATAGACGACGTGAACTCACCCATGATCGACGAGCTCGTAGGGGCAGAAAATGCAGCCAAGCTCCGCGAAGACCTCGAGCTGATAGAAGGTGTATATCCTGACTTCGACAAAGAGGCATACCTGCGCGGTGAGATGGCACCGGTATTCTTCGGCTCCGCGCTCAACACGTTTGGAGTCAAGGAGCTGCTCGATACGTTCGTGCAGATAGCCCCGTCACCCAAGCCCATCATGGCAGTGGAGCGCGAGGTCAAGCCCGAGGAGGAACAGTTCACCGGCTTCGTGTTCAAGATACACGCAAACATGGACCCCAACCACCGCAGCTGCATCGCCTTCGTAAAAGTATGCTCCGGCAAATTCGAGCGCAACGTATATTACAAGCACGTGCGCCACGGCAAGCAGATGCGTTTTGCTGCGCCTACGGCATTCATGGCGCAGAAGAAGAGCATCGTGGACGAGGCATATCCCGGCGACATAGTGGGTATACCGGACACAGGCAACTTCAAAATCGGCGACACCCTGACCGGCGGCGAAGACCTCCACTTCAAGGGACTGCCGAGCTTCTCGCCCGAGATGTTCAAATATATCGAGAATGCCGACCCCATGAAGTCGAAGCAGCTCGACAAAGGCATTAACCAGCTCATGGACGAAGGTGTGGCCCAGATGTTCACCAATCAGTTCAACGGCCGCAAGATTATCGGCACCGTGGGCCAGCTGCAGTTTGAGGTGATACAATACCGCCTGCTGCACGAATATGGCGCACAATGCCGATGGGAGCCTATCAGCCTCTACAAGGCATGCTGGATAGAGAGCGATGACGAGGAGGCCCTCGCAGCCTTCAAGAAGCGCAAGCATCAGTTCATGGCCACCGACAAAGAGGGACGCGACGTATTCTTGGCCGACTCCAACTATGTGCTCCAGATGGCCCAGAGCGACTTCCCGAAGATTAAATTCCACTTCAACAGCGAGTTCTAAACAGATACGCAACCGGTTGATACAACAAAATCAAAATGGTTGTAGATAACTTTTGCAGAAAAAACGCGCTGAGATTTGGAAAATAAAACCGAAGCCATTATATTTGCGTTGTAAAGACAGACAAGCGAGTCTGCCGCTCCCCTCGGGAGAAACGATGAGAAAGAAAAATCCCACATCAAAGCAAATTGGGAAACTCATCAAATTTTAAAGAAATGCCGAGACAAGCTTACCATTCAATGGCGGGCCCCGCGTCGCAAGACGTTGATCTTCTGGTCACAAGGCGGATTACAAAGATAGGTAGGCCCTCAAATCCTGTCGTTCGGAGTTTCGTCACATTCCTTTGATGTGGACCTTATAGAGGCGGACTGGTAATACAGTTCGCCTTTATTCTTTTCTTAATCATCTACAACATATGAAGATATAAACGTTATCAATAAGTAATCAACAGTTGTAGACAACTCCTGTTAATAACTCAACAACAACTGTTGATAACTTCAAATACTACGATCACTAATACCAAATAGATAGACAATAAAATGAAAGATGTAAGAGAGACACTGCTCGAGCGCACCAGCGTGCGCCGCTACGAACGCGAGATAATCCCACAGGAGACCATGGACTTCATCTACGAAGCCGTGCGTAACACTCCGACCTCATACAACGGCCAGCAGTTCAGCGTAATCGATATCGATGACCAAGCACTTAAAGAGGAACTGTATGCCCTCACCAACCAAAAGCAGCTCAAGACCTGTAACCGTCTGCTTATCTTTTGCTCCGACTATAACAAGATAACCCGTCTGGCAGAGAAGAAAGGCCTGGAGGTGCCGGCATTCACCGACACTATGGATGGGGTGACCATAGGCATCATAGACGCCTCGCTGGCCATGATGAGCGCAGTTGTTGCAGCCCAGGCATCCGGACTTGGCTCGAACTGCGTGGGCTACCTGCGCACTGTGGATCCCAAACGGGTGGCAGAACTTCTCAAACTGCCAAAGGGAGTGTTTGTGGTGTGCGGACTCGCACTCGGCATACCCCGCGAGCAGCCCGACCTCAAGCCTAAGCAGCCTAAGGAACTGGTGTTCTTCCGCAACGAATACCGACAGGACACCGACAAGATGGTGGAAGAACTTGAGGCATACGACAACACAGTGAGTCAGTACAACAGGACGCGCGCCGGTGGCACAAGCGACAACGACTGGGTGGCCCACATACTGAACTACTATGACCACGCCATGGCATACCGTATAAAAGACTACCTCCGCGACCAGGGCTACGACATACAGCGATAGTAGGAATATTGAGGCAGTTAGAGTCACGGCAGTTGGATAATTGAAAAAAAAATTGTAAATTTGCGCGAATTAGTTGCACATGCGCATGCCTACGGCATAGCGTGTGCAACGAAACTTGTATAAATCAGACAATTAATAAAAGCTACATATGATAAAAATCACATTCCCTGACGGCAGCGTGCGCGAATATGCCGAGGGCACGACTCCTCTGCAGGTGGCGGAGAGCATCAGCCCCCGATTTGCATCCGATGTGCTGGCAGCCAAAGTAAACGGTGAGGAATGGGACATCTCACGTCCTATCTCCTCAGATGCTCAGATAGAACTTTTCAAATGGGATGACCCCGAAGGCAAACATGCTTTCTGGCACAGTTCGGCCCACCTCCTCGCAGAGGCACTCCAGGAACTTTATCCGGGTGTCAAGTTCGGCATCGGCCCGGCAGTGGAAAACGGATTTTATTACGACATAGACCCGGGTGAGCACAAAATCACAGCCGAGGATTTTCCCAAGATTGAAAAGAAAATGCTCGAGCTTGCGCAGCGCAAGGAGGAGATCAAGCGCGCCGACATATCGAAAGATGACGCGCTGAAGATGTTTGGCGACCGTGGCGAAGTGTACAAATGCGAGCTCATCAGTGAGCTTGAGGATGGCCACATCACCACTTACACACAGGGAGCCTTCACCGACCTCTGCCGCGGCCCGCATATCGCCACCACCGCACCCATCAAGGCTGCAAAAATAACCTCGCTGGCCGGTGCATACTGGCGCGGCGACGAGAAACGCCAGCAGCTTGTGCGCGTATACGGTATCACCTTCCCCAAGAAGAAGATGCTCGATGAGTATCTCGCCCTTCTCGAGGAGGCCAAGAAACGCGACCACCGCACACTCGGCAAGGAGATGGAGCTCTTCGCATTCTCACATACCGTGGGTGCCGGACTCCCCCTCTGGCTTCCAAAAGGCGCGGCACTTCGCGACCGACTGGAGCAATATCTGCGCAAGATACAGAAAAAATATGGTTACCTGCAGGTAATCACCCCGCATATCGGCAACAAGGCACTCTACGTCACCTCCGGTCACTGGGCAAAGTATGGCAAAGACTCATTCCAACCCATACATACACCCCAGGAGGGAGAGGAATATATGCTCAAGCCGATGAACTGCCCCCACCACTGCGAGATATTCAAGGCAGCACCGCGCAGCTACCGCGACCTGCCGCTGCGATTCGCAGAGTTCGGCACCGTGTATCGCTACGAACAGAGCGGTGAGCTCCACGGCCTCACCCGAGTGCGCGGCTTCACGCAAGATGACGCACACCTATTCTGCGCACCGGAGCAAATCAAGGAGGAATTCCTTAAGGTGATGGATATCATCCTGCATATCTTCAAGGCATTGAACTTCCAGAATTACGAGGCACAGATTTCGCTTCGCGACCCGAAAAACAAAGAGAAATATATCGGCTCGGATGAGAACTGGCACCGTGCCGAGACAGCCATCATCGAGGCTTGCGCCGAGAAGGGCGTGAAGGCACGTCAGGTGGAGGGCGAGGCTGCATTCTACGGCCCGAAGCTCGACTTCATGGTCAAGGATGCGATAGGACGCCGCTGGCAGCTCGGCACAATCCAGGTAGACTACAACCTGCCCGAACGCTTCGGACTGGAATATACCGGCAAAGACAACCAGAAGCACCGTCCGGTGATGATACACCGTGCGCCTTTCGGCTCTATGGAACGCTTCGTGGCTGTGCTTCTCGAGCACACTGCCGGACACCTTCCCCTCTGGCTTATACCTGACCAGTGCGTGATTCTTCCCATCTCCGAGAAGTTTAACGACTACGCCCACAAAGTGGCAGAGGAGCTTGAAGAGGCGGGAGTACGTGCCGCAGTGGACGACCGCAACGAGAAAATCGGCAAGAAGATCCGCGACAACGAGCTCAAGAAAATCCCCTACATGCTCGTGGTAGGTGAAAAAGAGGCTGAGCAAGGCCAAGTGGCAGTGCGCAAGAAAGGAGAAGGAGACCAGGGCGTGATGAGCGTGGCAGAATTTGCCAAGGTTATCAACGACCAGGTGGCCGAGCAGACAAGATTCGAGAAGAATTAAAAAAATTCATAACAATCACAAATAGTAAAGAGCCGGCGGCCAAGCCGGCAATCAAAACACATTAAACCCATTTAATGGAGAAGAAACCACAATTCGGCGGTCCGCGTCCGCCGCGCCCCATGGGGAGCGGTCCGCGTCCCCGACCCGGGCAGCGTCCCGGCCGTGGGGGCGAACGTCGCGACCCACATGCTATCAACGAACACATCCGCGCCCGTGAAGTGCGCCTCGTAGGCGACAACGTGGAGCAGGGTGTATATCCGCTCCAGCAGGCCCTCAAGATCGCAGAGCGACTTGAACTTGACCTGGTGGAAATCTCTCCCACCGCCGAACCGCCGGTTTGTCGCGTGATAGACTACCAGAAGTTCCTCTACCAGCAAAAGAAGCGTCAGAAGGAGCAGAAGCAGAAAGCCACCAAGGTGGTGGTGAAGGAGATCCGTTTCGGACCTCAGACCGACGAGCATGACTATAACTTCAAGCTCAAGCATGCACAAGGCTTCCTCAAGGAGGGCTCGAAAGTGAAGGCATACGTGTTCTTCCGCGGTCGCTCAATCCTCTTCAAGGAGCAAGGCGAGGTGCTTCTGCTCAGATTTGCCAACGACCTCGAGGAGTTGGGCAAGGTGGAGATGATGCCGGTGCTCGAAGGCAAGCGGATGTCGATCATGATAGCACCGCTCAAGGCAGCCCTCAAGAAAGAGGAAAAGCCCAAACAGCCCAAGAAAGAGGCTCCCCAAACTGAGACAAGTCAGGCAGAGGAGACAAATTCGGCTGAAAAAGAGTAAAAAAATATCTACCGACAACAATATAGCGGCAATATAAGCCGTTATATTGGTTGGTGGATTAATACGCAATCTGCCGCAAGTGGTAATTGCTACTTGGCGATTGATAAATTAGAGACCGTAGGCACACGGTGCCGAGGTGAATTTTTAACAACTAAATTTTAAACGAAAATGCCAAAAGTAAAGACTAACGCTGCGTCGAAGAAGCGTTTCGCCCTCACCGGCACAGGCAAAATCAAAAGGAAACACGCTTATCACAGCCACATCCTGACGAAGAAGACCAAAAAACGCAAGAGAAATCTCGACAAGACCGGCCTCGTGGCTTCAGCCAACATCAAGCAGGTTCGCGAGCTTCTCAACCTTCGCTAAAGCGTCAGCATGACAAACGAGTTTTGTCAGCAGCATTTCAATCAATTTTTTATTAACCGAATGTCAAGCACAGAAGAGCAGCACAACAGCTGCCGCTGACAATCAAAAAATCAAAAAAAATGCCAAGATCAGTAAATCATGTGGCCTCACGTGCCAAGAGAAAGAAAATATTGAAACTGACCCGCGGTTACTACGGCAGCCGCCGCAACGTGTGGACAGTAGCCAAAAACACCTGGGAGAAAGGTCTTACCTACGCATACCGCGACCGCAAGCAGAAAAAGCGCAACTTCCGCGCCCTCTGGATTCAGCGTATCAACGCAGCCGCTCGCGAGGAGGGACTCTCATACTCCAACCTCATGGGTCTTATTCACGCAGCCGGCATCGAGATCAACCGTAAGGTGCTCGCCGAACTCGCAATGAACAACCCCGAAGCATTCAAGGCTATCGTGGCTAAAGTGAAGAAGTAAATATTTCTTTCTTCCAAAAAGAAACTGAAAGAGCCGAAGCTTCGCAGCATCGGCTCTTTCGCGTATTGGAGCAGGTCTCGAAAAGTTTGTTTTACATTTTTTATAGACCGACTCAAAAGCTGTATTATACAGATAAACCAATTAAATAGAATTGATATGAAGAAACTCATCATCACCATGAGCGTAGCAGTGCTCGCTTGCCTGTCGGCATCTGCACAACAGAAGCTTTTCACCGCCACCGAGCGCAGCAAAGCCACTACCGAGAAGACCGAGGCCAAGGCCACATGCACAAAAGCCACAGCAGAGCGTTGCGTGGAGGTATGCCCCGAAGAGGCATGTGCCGAAAAGCAAGCTTGCGCTCAGGCTAACTGTGCTCAGGCTAATTGCAATGAATGCAAGGCATGTGCAGGCACGCCTGAATGCGCTGCCAACAATTGTAGCAACTGCCCTAACGCCAACAACTGCGCAAAGGCCAACAACTGCGCAAAGGCAGAGGCTAATTGTGCGAAGCAGCAGAATTGCTGTGCGAAGCAGCAGAATTGCTGTGCGAAGCAGCAGAATTGCTGTGCGAAGCAGCAGAATTGCGTTGCCAAAGAGGCTGACTGTGCAAAGAAGTTCCCCAAGAAACGCCATTGCGCCTCTTCGGCTAAAGCGACTGCCGAAAAGAGAAGCCAGTTAGGCAACAAAGAGGTGAAAAGGGCCACTGAAGTGAAAAAAGTGGAGAAAAAATAAAAAAAATTGTAATTCCGATTAAACCTTTCGCCCGATTGTTTGTATATATAATAGGTAATTGTCGCAGACATTGCCTTAAAATAATAAAACAATGCTATTTGCGACAAAAGGGAGCTGAGGCCGAGGCCTTGACTCCCTTTTTCTTTTTGGTCATCGGCAGCGCATCCTTCCATCCCATTGGCTTCGCACCGTTAATTGTACACTACAGCGAAACTGCTGAGCACATTTCATTTAATTCCTTTGATTCCTCGTGTTATAAGAAAGTGCAAGATTCATAAAGAATCAGAATTCATTTTTTGGCACGAGGAATCAAAGGAATTAAAGGAATTTCGCTTCGCGACTCTGATTAAAAAAGACATGGTCGCTTCGCGACACATATCCGGCTTCGCCGGAACATATGATACATGAGAAATAAGTATAGCCAGTGAATAGCAGTTGCGAAGCCTCCGGGAGAGAGGAGCCTCCGGCGACGACCATGAAGTAATGAATAACTTGAAATGAATAATGAATAATGGCGACACAACGTCAAGCACGCTGCATCGCGCACTGGGGAGGAGGAGGTGCCGCCGACGACCGCAAAGAAATGAATAGTTAATAATGACGAATGAATAATGGCTTCGAGACGATATATACAGTCAGCAGTTTTGGAAATACCGGATGTTCTACCGTCAAAGTATATTTAGGTCTACAGGAGTCTACAGAAAAACCGCAATATTTTACGAAAACCCAGATTTTAATTTTTGGCGTTTGGCTATACACCTATATTTCAATAGATTGCAAAATCGAAAAACCAAATGATTTTTTGTTAAAAAATTTGACAATATATTATTTTTTGTTATATTTGCAGCAATGATTCTTGACACAAATCTTGCAATATCCTCGGATTACTTGCTTTGATTTCAATATATGGTCGTCGGTGGCGCCTCCTCTCCCCCAGTTCGCGATGCAACGTAGCTTGACGTTGCGAAGCCACCGAAAGAAGCCTAAAGCGGCAAAAACAAAGGACAAAAGAGTCAGCTGACGCTGCATCGCGGACTGGGGAGGAGGAGGCGTCGCTGACGACCACAATAAATAAATCTAAAAAATGAAAACTAAATCAATATTATCACTCCTGATATTTGCAGGAGGAGTTGCAAGTAGCACATTCCCTTTAATGGGTGCTACGGATACTGTGCGTGGTGACAGGGTATGGGTGTATTCCGGTATATCTGGAGGAAGACCTGTGTTATATTTTTGCGAGTTCCAATCTGAAATTCAAGTTGACGACAAGTTTTACTTCGAGTTTGTGATAACAAAGTCGCGCACTTATAGTGCCAATGAATCGAATAATGGTCTTTCAGATGATTATCTTGAAAAGGAAAACCTTTGATCTGTACGGTAACGAAATTAAATCAATCTCGCCAGGGTCGATTTACATAAACAAAGGCAAGAAGTACATTCAGTCAGATTGAAATCAGAAATGGCTCAAGGCTGACGATTGATTCGAATGGTTATTCGTTGGAGGGTGAGTCTATTTGTGAGTTAGGTAGCGAATTGATAATCAAATAAAAGTAATCATTATGAAAACATTTAAATATTTTAAAATCTTTTTCATATTTCTCGTCCTTGGGACAACGATGTATGGAAATGCTTCGGAGGCCAAGGATTAAATCCTCTTGCTTTCGAAAGATAAGGAATGGGGTTTTATAGAATACTACCCTTATAGACACTTTTATCAGAAATTTGAATATCATAGGCTTGCATGTGGCAACCAAAAGAGAATTGACGATAAAGAATATACTGAAATTTGCAAGTACACTTCATTTCTCAAACCTGACGATGCTGAGGTTATTGCATATATGCGTGAAGAGGAGGGCAAGGTGTATGTTCGTTATCCTAAAGAAATAGGAAGTCATCACTTCAACTTCTTTTGGGAAGATTTTCATAATTATGATACCCCCGGCTTCAATCCAGATTACGGCATAGAACATTTGATTTACGATTTCGGGATGGAAGCTGGAGATGTAATTGAGCTTGAAGGAGGTATGATTTACGAAGAACCTGCAACGTTGAAATGTATTGAGACAGGTATTGTCAATTTTGATGGAATTGAAAGGAAGTACCTTAAATTCGATAAAGATGTAAATTACACTTGTAAAGCCTGGATGACTTTTGAATATATTATAGAAGGAATAGGTCCTGTGGGAAACTGCAATTTCACTATACCATTCAGGTCTGACCCGACGTCATCCCTCATATCTTCCTTTACAAGTATCCGACTTCTTTATCAGCGAGAACTACCTGCAAAAGAAGATAACGAAGCCTGCAGACAGGGTAAGATGCTTTACAAGCCCCCCTATTTTGAGATTTATGGCATCTGCGACCCCTCCGTGTATATGTGGCAAGCAAGTCAAAGTCAAGAGGTTCCTTCCACCGAAAATCATAAGGGGTCGGACGCTAATATCAGATACGATTCAGCCGGCAATATCTATTGCGGTAAGGAGCCTCTGAAGACTGTAACCGAATATAATATGATTGGACAGGAGATTGCGACCCACCAGACTAATAACAATCGCTTCAAGGTTTCTCTCGGTTATAGGGGAAAAGTCGTGAAGGTGGAGACTGAAAATTATTGCCGTTATTTCACTGACGATTATTGGTATTGAAATCTCCATATTACATTGAATTTTAAAATGAGAGCGATTATGAAACACTATATTTACATACTGACTTTCGCTGCTGCCGCCAACTTCCAGTTAGCCAAGGCAACAGACTATCTGCCGATGTTTGAGCCCGACAAGGAGTGGGGTTATGTGGAGTATGGGTCTGACCCTCTGCATAACAAGAAGGATATGCCTTATTTCTATCGTCTCGGCACTTGTGAGACAATATATGTCGGAACACAACAATACTTTCCTATTGGTATTTGCGCGGGCTTTATTGCTCATTACAGCAAGTCGAACGTCTACATGCGCGAAGATAATGGCAAGGTATATGTGCGCTATGACGAAAAGTATGGTGAAAATCCGAACAATTATTACAGCCCCGGACAGGAATACCTTGTGTTTGACTTTACCCTCAAACCCGGAGAATCGTGTTCTCTGACTCCGAGAAACGAGGGTGAGGAGTGCATTGTGCTGAAATGCGTTGAGAGCGGTGAAGTCGAGGCCGGCGACGTGAAGCGCAGATACCTGAAGTTCGACAGGAATGTCAATGAGACCACCAAGAAGTGGATGACTTATGAGTATCTTGTAGAGGGAGTTGGTCCGATTGGAGATTGCGATATAACCGCACCGTACAGGCTGCACGGCATCGCTGAAGATGGTAGCGAGTTCAAGCAGAAAGATTTGCTCTACAAACGGTTCATGGGTGTTGGAGATGACGATGACTCCGGACAGGGGTTGATAGTTTACACCACACCGGCTTTCGAGCTTTGGGGAATACATGACCCGTCGGTATGGTGCGTGCCGACCAGAGCGTCAATGCTCAGCTCGGTGAAAACACCGTCAATACCTGAACTGCCTTGCAATAAGATAACATTGAATATATCGGATGATGGAGGCAGCACGATTGTCAGCGAAGGTGAGGTTCTGACTGAGGTGACAGTATTCGATTTGCTTGGCAAGGTGCTTGGTACTTACCGGCCTCACTCTAACGAGTTCAAGGTTGATTGTGGTCGCTTCGATGCGAGCATCGTGATTGTTCGCGCTTCCACCGCTTCCGGCTCCCGGTCATTTAAGTTGGTGTTGTAGTTAATTCTTTTTGGTCGTCGCCGGAGGCTCCTCTCTCCCGGTGGCTTCGCGTCGGCATTCTGCCCAAGAAGCCATTAGTCATTATTCACTTTTCACTTTTCGTTATTCATTGAATAGTCGTCGGCGGCGCCTCCTCTCCCCCAGTTCGCGATGCAATGTGGCTAAGCCGCCAGAGGGAGAGGGGGCGCTACTGTTACGGTTTTTCGCTTTTTGGTTGCAAGTGTTGGCAATATTCGTTAATTTTGCGATACCTTATGAAATTCTATGAAATCCCCGGTCAGACGGGAGCAAAAGAGACATTGCGCCATCATGCAGACACGTCACATGTGCCACATGCGTTGATGATTTCCGGGCCATCCGGTTCGGGCAAGATGCTGTTGGCCCGTGCATTCGCACAATACCTGCATTGCGACAATCCTCATGATGGTGAGCCTTGCGGTGTATGCACCAACTGTCGGCTACATGCCGACAACGGTCATCCTGACCTACACTACGTGTTTCCATGGGTAAAGAGCCGCAAACCAACCAGAGAGACTCTTATGGAACTTTGGGACAACTTGCTCAAAGAGACTCCCTCAATGCCAGAGGAGCGATGGCTTCAATTGTTGGAAGCAGGAAATGCACAGCCCTCCATTTATGTGGAAGATGCTGACGACATGGTTCAGGCAGACGCCTACCCCTCCACCACATCTCACTTCAAGATTACCATAATATGGCTACCGGAGAAGATGAATCTTACCTGCGCCAACAAAATTCTGAAGGTCGTGGAGGAACCGTCAGAGGGTACTGTATTTATCTTTGTCAGCAATAATGAGCTCGAGGTGCTCCCTACGATATTCTCGCGGGTGCAGCGCATCAATGTGGGGCGCCTCACCGACACCGAAATAAGTGAATACCTCACCTCGCATTATCACCTTGTGCCCGATCAGGCTGCCCAGTATGCGAGGCTCTGCAACGGAAGCCTGATTCGCGCTGACGAACTTGGCTCAAACACCGGTGAAAACGAGGAATTCTTGGCAATGTATCAGGATGTGATGAGGGCTGCCTACGCAAAAAAGGTGAGCGGACTGAAGCGACTGAGCGAAACAGTGGCGGCATACGGAAGGGAGAAAAACAAACGTTTTCTCAACTACATGGCGAGGATGATCCGCGAGAACTTCCTCTATAACCTGCGCATGCCCCAGCTTAATGCCATGACCTCGCACGAAGAGCAGTTTTCGGTGCGCTTCTCACCCTTCATCAATCACATGAACGTTGAGGACTTTCTCGCTGAGACAACGCGTGCCCGACGCGACATAGAACGCAACGCTAACGCAAAGGTGGTGATGTTTGACTATTTTCTATATGTCATCATCCTGCTGCACCGTAAACAGAAATAAATATAAAACAAAATCCTTGACAACATTGTAATAAAATCAACAAAAATACCAATTACCATAAATATGAAACCGACTTTATTTATCTTAGCTGCCGGAATGGGTAGCCGCTACGGAGGCTTGAAACAACTTGACGGTCTCGGTCCTTCGGGCGAAACAATCATGGATTACTCAGTATATGATGCACTTCGCGCAGGTTTCGGCAAAATCGTGTTCGTGATACGCCACGATTTTGAGCAGGAATTTCGCGAAAAGATTATGTCCAAATATGAGGGTCATGTGCCAGTGGAAGTTGTATTCCAAGACATCAACAACCTTCCTGAAGGCTTCAAGGCACCTGAAGGACGCACCAAACCCTGGGGCACCGGCCACGCCGTGCTTATGGGCAAGGATGCAATCAAGGAGCCATTTGGCGTAATCAACGCTGACGACTACTATGGAGCGGAGAGCTTCAAGGTGCTTGCCGACTTCCTCAATTCGGTGGAAGGCAAGAAAGGGTGCTACTGCATGGTAGGCTTCAATATAGAGAACACGCTCAGCGAGAACGGAGGCGTAAGCCGCGGCCTTTGCAAAGTGAACGAGCAGGGCTTCCTGACCGGCGTCAAGGAATGCCACGGCATAGAACGCAAGAACGGCAAACTAATCCAGATTGAAGATGGCGAGGAGAAAGAGTTTCCCGAAGGAGCCAGCGTATCGATGAACATGTGGGGCTTCACCCCCGACTACTTCGACTATTCGGAAAAGGCATTCGTGCAATTTCTCTCAGAGCATGGCAATGAGTTGAAGTCTGAGTTCTACATTCCGAGCGTTGTAAACGACCTTATCAACGCCGGTGAATGCACACTCAAAGTGGAACCCACACCCTCCAAATGGTTTGGCGTGACATTTGCAGCCGACCGCGATGCCACTGTGGCACAGTTCAAGAAGCTTGTGGAAGAGGGTCTCTACCCCACCCCGCTTTTCAAATAACAGTGTAAAAAGAGAGATAGTATGAAGACTAAGATACTGGTAACCGGAGGCACCGGTTACATAGGCTCACACACCACCGTCGAACTCCAGAACGCCGGATATGATGTCATAATCATCGACAACCTGTCCAATTCTAACATCGGCGTGCTCGATGGCATCGAGGCCATAACCGGCATACGTCCCACCTTTGTGGAGGGAGACTGCACCGACATGGCCACCATGCGCAAGCTCTTCGAGGATAATCCCGGCATCAAGGGCATCATAAATTTCGCAGCTTCCAAGGCTGTAGGCGAGTCAGTACACAAGCCGTTGCTCTACTACCGTAACAACCTCAACACGCTGATGAACCTGCTCGAGTGCATGCCTGAATATGGCGTGAAAGGTATCGTATTCTCATCGAGCTGCACCGTGTATGGCGAGCCCGACGTCAACCCTATCGACGAGACAGCCCCCATCAAGCCGGCCACTTCGCCTTATGGCAACACAAAGCAGATTTCGGAAGAAATCATCACCGATTACATCGCATCCGGTGCGCCTATCAAGAGCATCATACTCCGCTACTTCAACCCAATCGGAGCCCACGAATCTGCCAAGATTGGAGAACTTCCGGTAGGGGTGCCCCAGAACCTCGTGCCATATCTCACGCAGGCAGCAGCCGGGATACGCGGAGAGCTGACCGTGTTTGGCGACGACTACAACACACCCGACGGAAGCTGCATACGCGACTATATTGATGTGGTTGATCTCGCCAAGGCTCATGTTATTGCCATGAAGCGTATGCTCGACAAGGCAGACACCGAAGCCATCGAGATATTCAATCTCGGCACCGGCCGCGGAGTCTCAGTGCTTGAGCTTATCAACGCCTTTGAGAAAGCCACCGGAGTGAAAGTGCCCTACAAGATCGGCGCCCGCCGTGAAGGTGACATCGAGAAAATCTGGGCAGAGCCAACCAAGGCCAACACAGTGCTCGGATGGAGAGCCGAAGTGCCAATCGAAGAGACAATGCGCAAAGCCTGGGCTTGGCAGTGCACACTCAAATAAGTGCCACACAAACAACCCCATAACACTTAGTAGGGTCGCGACCCTACTTATTTTATCTGGCTTGTCTGACCTGTCTGACTTGTCGGACTTGTCGGACTTGCCGGACCGGTCTGACTTATAGCTACCTGTGGCGGCGAGGCACCCGGACGTTGTGGGTATTGAAAATACGCTGGGCGTTGGTGTCAAAAATCTGCCAATGTCCTCGCTGCGAGGCCGGTATCTTCACCGGCATCCAAGATGGGATGACCGTGAAATTAGAGCGGGCACCTTCGGGCTTTGCGCTCAAGAAGGTATCATAATCTGCACTGACGAATCTGGCTCTGCCTGTGGAGTCGCGCTCGATACGCGCACGCACAAGCGCTCCTCCGCGCGTATCATTGGTCTTCATATTGCTTATGAAATTGCCGAGCGAATAGACGAGCAGCACATCCTTGTCTTCCTTCTCATTACGCACCACTTTCATAGGCTGAATCACATGCGGATGACCACCGATAATCAGGTCAACACCTTGATCCACAAGAAAATCTGCCATCTCAGTCTGACTCTTCACCGGGAGCAGCACATACTCTATGCCCCAATGCATGGCCACCACAAGAATCTCCGCACCGGCTTCACGCGTGCTTTTTATTTCGTCGGCAATTCGTTTCTTGTCGATAAGCGACACCTCCACGCCATCTTGCGGCGGTATGCCGTTTGTGCCATATGTATAATTCAGGAAGCCCACTTTAAAGCCCTTTATATCCTTAATAAAGGGAACTTTATCAAGCCTATCGAGAGAATCGCGGTAAGTGCCTACATGGTCTATGCCGAGCGAGTCGAGAGCAGCTATGGTGCGACGCGCTGCCTTGTCGCGACGGTCAAGGCAATGATTGTTGGCAGTAAGAAACATATCGAACCCTGCATCCTTCAGAGCCACGGCATAAGAGTCGGGAGCTGAGAAGCAAGGATAGCCGGTATAGTCAGGGCCACCGCCGAGGGGCACCTCAAGATTGCAGACCGCATAGTCAGCCTCGGTGATGGTAGGGGCGATATAGGTGAAACATCCGGTATAATCGTAGCCGGTGCCTCCGAGTTCGCGGGCACGGTCGAGCTGGGCCTGATGCTGCATGGCATCTCCCACAAAGAGCAAGTCTGCTCCCGGTTCAGCACCCGGCGACGACGCACCCGTGATAAACGACAGAAGGCTGAAAAGAAGTAATTTCATGGCTTGCGGGTTTAAAAAGAGACTCGCACGAAGTTATGAAACCGGTAAGCGACTTCGCTTAATCAATCTCCTGCGTAGTGTATATGAAGCTGACCACGGCACGGTCGGTGGCAAGCTGCGTCATGGTGGGGCGTGTGAGATAAGGTTGCACCTTAGTCACATATACTGTGGAGGAGTTGTAACCTTCCACAGTCTCGAGCGACACAGCTACCGGCACGAGCGAGAAATCGGTGTCATCGTCGGTTACCTGCTCACCCTTGCGCACCTTCTCGAGCACATCGAGAAAATAATCGCGCATGGAGTTGAAATGATAACTGCCGGTCTCCGTATTGTAAGCCGCGTAGAAAGAGGTCAGGCCATCGGGGAGCTTGTTTTCGTTGAAGAAAGCCTCACGCTCAGACTTCTTCACCATAAGCAGATAAGGCACCACAGAGAGCCCATAATCATTCTTTATGGTGGAGGCAGGGATTTGCATGCGCAGTGTAGATACAACCGACAGCAGGTCGCCATTCTTCTGATATACATCTATGAGACGCTGCACCGGGAACTTGATATCCACCCGATAGCCCCCCGGTGTGGTTATGATTGACTTACCGTCGGCCACGAGCTGCTTAATCTGCTCTGAGACATCATACTTAATGAGATTGCTCGAGAGCACCTCAGGCTGCGAAGCCAAGAGGCAAACGGAATCGCGCATTATGTGGGGCACATACTTATAAGTGGAGTCAGGTTGCATCTCATATTTGAGCGCAGTGTAATGCCAATATGTATAAACCTGTGCAGCTGAGATATTTGACACACAGCCGTTGCCGAAATTCTGCTCCACATATATGCCGGGGAAATATTGGTTGAACGTGGCGGGCCAATCGAAAATCGGGTCGCCGGCACGATAGCGCTTAAACAAGTCGAGGGCAAGCTGGCGAGGCATTTTCACCGGAATCCTGACCGAAGTCGCCCTCTTCATGGCAGAGTCGCCCTTTGCGATATTTGAGAGAGTATAGCTTCTTGTGCCGAGCAAAGAGGAGGCGTCGTAATAACCGGTGGGATCGAAAGCCGTGGTTATGCCGGTGGGTAGCTGCTTGGTGAGCCTGTACACGCGGAGCTGCTGCGGGGCGAGCGAGTCGCCGGTGAGCGAGCCCTTGGGCACCGAGAGCACGAGGCGGATTGAGTCAATATCGTTCTCGGTGATGGAGTCAGGTATGTTCATCTTCGTGGCGCTCATCAGCTGCGACACGAAAGAGCAATCGAGGCTACCATATTCCGGCACACGCAGGCGACCCAACAGTTTCGTAACATTGCGGCCGTCGAAACTGTCGTAAAAAATGGTAGAGGCGTGCATGTCAGTTTCAAGCGAGTCTACAGTGATAGTCACCTCCCCCTGAGTTAGGGAGCCGCCGATATCGCTCACATCATCCTGGCAGGAAGAGAGCAAACCGCAAGCCACGAGCATGGCCGGAAGGATATACCTGACCTTCATCATTCTTTTGACATTAAAGATTTATAAAGTTCGTCGTAACGGTCGGCATGGTCGCCCTCGCCGTCGAGATGAACGAAAGGAATGTTGCGCTGGTTGCAGAACTCAGTGAGCTCGGCATCGACCTCTGCACCTTGGAAAGCTACCGCATCTGCATAAATGATCGCAATCTTGTCGAGAGTCTTGGAGTCCAAGGGGAGAGACTTCATAACCTCTATATCGGCATCGGCTACACCCTCAGCCTTGAGCTTATCGAAAAATTCAAGAGGGAACGGCGCAGGGCGGCGATCACCGGCAAGCACCGTATATACGAGCTTCGTATCGCCGAAAGAGGGGCCGTCGGCAAACAGGCGCTTCACATATAGAGGCACGAGCGAAGACATCCAGCCCGAGAGTTGCATCACCTCGGGTTCCCAACGTAATTTCCGGGCAGTCTCCACGGTGCCGCGTGTGAAGAATATGAGACGCTCATCGTTGTCTACACGATTGGTGCCAAAAGCATCCTCATCATCGGCCGACTTCTGGAAATAGTCGTCATTGTCGATAAAGTAGACCTGGATGCGCGAGGGCTGCATCGACGCCACCTTGACCACCAGCGGATGGTCATTGTCGCCTATGGGAATATTCATGCCGCTGAGACGGATCACCTCGTGGAGCTGATTGCGCCTCTCATTGATTAATCCGAAATCGGGCATGAAAGTCCTCACTTCATACTTGCGCTGCTGTATAGATTGCGGAAGTGCACGCCCCCAGGACGCGAACTCGGTTTCCGACAGATAGGGAGAGATCTCCTGCGAAACAAAAATAATCTTGTGTGCTGCCATTTCTAAATTGTCAAAGCCGAACAGGGTGAACTTGCACTTCATGCGGGCAACCTCCAATGAGCACCCGGCATTGATAAAGGCAGTTTCCTATTCAAAATGCAAAATTAATAAAAAAAATTCAAATGAGAGTTTTTGCAGAGGCAATCACAGTCCGATTTATTAAAAATTAACTACATTCGAGGATAAAAGCGAGTGTTTTGCACAAAATTTCTTCGCGGTTTGACTATTTATTGCTAATTTTGCCAAAATATTCGGGAGCACCCTCGAAACCCGGTTTGCATCAAAAGCCGGAATTAGCATCAAAAAAACTAAAAAAGCGAAGGCGTGCTCTGCACGGAAACATATACAAGCATGTTGATAATCAGATCAGCTTCTGAAATGGAGACCTTTGTGGCCAATGCGCACAAGAAAGGTCAAAGCATAGGGTTTGTGCCCACGATGGGGGCACTCCACGCCGGCCATATCTCCCTTGTGGAGGGGGCAGTGGCAGAAAACGATGTTACGGTGGTAAGCGTATTTGTCAACCCTACGCAGTTTAACAATCCCGACGACCTCGCCACTTATCCGCGCGATGAGGAGTCAGACTTCAAGCTTCTGGCACAGGCGGGTATCAGCGTGGCGTTCGCCCCCCAGGTAGATGAGATATATCCGGGCGGTGTGGAGAACCGGCACAAGAAAACATTCAACTTGGGCTTCGCATCATCAGTTATGGAGGGAAAATACCGTCCCGGTCACTTTCAGGGAGTAGCGGAGGTTGTGTCACGGCTTTTCGGCATCGTGCGTCCCACCAGGGCATATTTCGGAGAGAAAGATTTCCAGCAGATTGCGGTGATTCGCAACATGGTGGAGACCGAAGGTATAAATGTGGAGATAGTGCCATGTCCGATAAAGCGAGGAGATGACGGGCTCGCGCTGTCGAGCCGCAACGCATTGCTCACACCTGCACAGAGAAATGTGGCGCCTGAGATACACCGCGCGTTGGCCCAGTCGGTGCAATATGCCAAAGACCACAGCGTCAAGGCCACTCACGACACCGTGGTGGAACAAATCAACGCCGTGCCCGACATGCAGGTGGAATATTTCGAGATAGTGGATGGCCGCACACTCCTGCCTGTGGAAGAATGGAGCGAGTCTCCTTGGGTGGTGGGATGCATCACCGTGTATTGCGGCAAAGTGAGGCTCATAGACAACATCTGTTACAAGAAAACAATTTGACACACACCCGACACTATGCTGATTGAAATGATGAAATCGAAGATTCACCGTGTCACAGTGACAGAGGCGAATCTCAACTATATCGGGAGCATCACCATCGACGGCGACCTGCTCCGTGCAGCCGACATAATCCCGGGGCAGCGCGTATGGATCGTAAATAACAACAATGGCGAGCGCTTCGACACCTACGTGATAGAGGGTGAGGCCGGCTCAGGCGTAATATGTCTGAACGGAGCGGCGGCCCGCAAGGCCCAGCCGGGCGACGTGGTGATAATCATCACCTACGCCCAAGTCACTCCGGAGGAAGCCCGCGAACTAAAGCCCAAGGTGATATTTCCCGACACAGCTACCAACAAACTTAAATAACGTCAAAATATAACTATGTTCAATAACCTCTCCGAGCGGCTGGAACGCTCATTCAAGATACTCAAAGGCGAAGGCCGCATCACTGAGATTAACATAGCCGAGACGCTTAAGGATGTGCGTCGGGCACTTCTTGATGCCGACGTCAACTATAAAGTGGCAAAATCGTTCACCGACACGGTGAAGCAGAAAGCCTTAGGTCAGAACGTGATCAATGCGCTGAAGCCGAAGGAGCTGATGGTCAAGATAGTGCACGATGAACTTGCCGCCCTCATGGGAGGCGATGAGGCCCCGCTCAATACTGAAGGCAAGCCGGCAGTATTCCTTATGGCCGGTCTGCAAGGTGCCGGAAAGACCACCTTTGCCGGCAAACTTGCACGCAAGCTAAAATCGCAGAAGTCGAAGCGCCCTCTGCTTGTGGGAGCCGACGTGTACCGTCCGGCTGCACGCGAACAGCTCCGCGTTTTGGCCCAGAGCGTCGATGTGCCGGTCTACACTGAGGAGGATAGCAAGGATCCGGTGCAGATTGCCCTCAACGCCATCAAGTATGCCCGCGACAACAACAACGACCTCGTGATTATCGACACCGCCGGTCGTCTGGCTGTCGACGAGGAGATGATGGACGAGATAGAGCGTATCAAGAACGCCGTCAAACCCCAGGAGACTCTCTTCGTAGTGGACTCCATGACCGGACAGGATGCCGTCAACACAGCCAAGGCCTTCAACGACCGTATAGATTATGACGGCGTGATACTCACCAAGCTCGATGGTGACACACGAGGTGGTGCCGCGCTCTCTATCCGCGCCGTGGTCAATAAACCCATCAAGTATGTGGGAACCGGCGAGAAGCTCGAAGATATACAGGAGTTCAACCCTGAGGGTATGGCCAACCGCATACTCGGCATGGGCGACATCGTGGAGCTGGCCAAGCGAGCACAGGAGGTTTACGACCAGAAAGAGGCCGAAAAGCTCCAGGAAAAGATGAAGAAGAACAAGTTCGACTTCAACGACTTCCTGCATCAGCTCAACCAGATTAAGAAAATGGGTAACATAAAGGATCTCGCCGCTATGATTCCGGGAGTTGGCAAAGCCATCAAGGATATCGACATCGACGACAACGCCTTCAAGAGCATAGAGGCCATAATCCACTCCATGACTCCTCAGGAGCGCGAGAACCCCGACATCATAAAGGGTACACGCCGCCAGCGCATAGCCAAGGGTTCAGGCACATCGCTTCAGGAGGTGAACAGGCTGCTTAAGCAGTTTGAGGACATGCGCAAGATGATGCACATGGCCACCAATATGAAGAACCCGATGCAGATGATGAAGCGCATGCGTCAACAAGGAGGTAACTTCAGGAGATGACAGGTCTTAAACTAACGAACTTAACAAAAACTTAACGACTCAACTTGATACAGGTAAATAATTTGGGCATGCAATTTGGCAAACGCGTGCTCTTTCAGGATGTTAATCTTACGTTCAACCGTGGCAACTGCTACGGTATAATCGGTGCTAACGGTGCCGGCAAGTCCACGCTGATGCGCATACTTTCGGGTGAGCTCTCGCCCACTCATGGCACTGTGACATTCGGTCCGGGCGAACGCCTTTCTGTGCTCTCGCAGGATCACTTCGCCTATGACGATTGCACTGTAATAGAGACAGTGCTTCGCGGTCATACCGTGCTTTGGGACATAATGCAAGAGAAAGATGCCATATATGCCAAGCCGGAGTTTACCGATGAAGATGGCATAAAGGCTGCCGAGCTGGAAGAGAAATTTGCGGAGCTTGAGGGTTGGAATGCCGAGAGCGATGCAGCCGCCCTTCTTTCGGGTCTCGGCATAAAGGAAGACCGACACTACATGCTGATGAAGGATATGAGCGCCAACGAGAAAGTGCGCGTGCTCCTGGCCAAGGCCCTCTTCGGCAACCCCGACAACCTGCTTCTCGACGAGCCTACCAACGACCTTGACCTGGAGACTGTGTCTTGGCTTGAGAATTATCTGGCCAACTTCGAGAACACCGTGCTTGTGGTGAGCCACGACCGTCACTTCCTGAACGCCGTGAGCACACACACTCTCGACATAGACTTCAACAAGATTTCCCTATTCGCGGGCAACTACGACTTCTGGTATCAGTCGTCGCAGCTCGCGCTGCGCCAGCAGCAGGCTGCCAACAAGAAGGCGGAGGAAAAACGCAAGGAATTGCTTGAGTTTATACAGCGCTTCTCAGCCAATGTTGCAAAGAGCAAGCAGACCACAAGCCGCAAGAAAATGCTCGAGAAGCTCAACGTGGAGGAGATTCAGCCCTCATCGCGCCGCTACCCCGGCATCATATTCACTCCCAACCGCGAGGTGGGCAACAAGATACTCGAGGTGAAGGGTCTCACAGCATCGGTCGATGGCGAGGTGCTCTTCAAAGATATCAATTTCCAGATTGAGAAGGGCGACAAGGTGGCATTCCTGAGCCGCGACCCCAGGGCCATGACAGCCCTCTTTGAGATTATCAACGGCAACCGCAAGGCTGACGCCGGCGAATATGAGTGGGGACAGACCATCACCACGGCATATCTGCCGCTCGACAACAGTGACTTCTTCAACACCGATCTCAACCTCGTGGACTGGCTATGTCAGTGGAGCAATGACTCTTCGGAGATTTACCTGAAAGGATTCTTGGGCAAGATGCTCTTCAGCGGTGAGGATGTGCTCAAGAAGGCATCGGTGCTCTCGGGAGGTGAGAAGATCCGTTGCATGATAGCGCGTATGATGCTCGCCGACGCCAACACTATGGTGCTCGACTCCCCCACCAACCACTTGGACTTGGAGTCAATTCAGGCATTCAACAACACCTTGCAGAACTTCAAGGGTGTGATATTGATGTCGAGCCACGATCACGAATTCATCCAGACGGTGTGCAACCGCATAATAGAGTTGACACCCAACGGCATCATCGACAAGATGATGGATTACGATGATTACGTGGAAGACGAGAAAGTGGCCGCTGCCCGCGAACGTCTCTACCCGACATCCAATAATTGATAGCATATGACCGGAAGCTGCAAAATATTGCAATTCACAATAAGCCTGTTGATTACAGGCTTATTGTCTTGCATGCCGGGCGGCACGTATACTGCACGCGCCACAAGCCGCTATGCCAACAGCTCAGCTACAACCTTAAAATTCAAAAAATAAACTCAAGATGGTAAAACACATTGTTACATTTCAGCTTCAGGGCACACCTGAAGAGCGTCGCGAAATAGCGGGCAAGTTTGCGAAAGCACTGATGGCATTGCCCGCACAGATTGACGTATTGGAGTCGATGGAGGTGGGCTTGAACGAGAACCCGGCCGAAGATTGGGATGTGGTGTTGACAGCTATAGTGCCCACCATGGCCGATGTGGCCACCTATGCCAATCATCCGGCACATGTGGCGGCAGCCGGTCTGCTTGCAGGCCACAAGAAAGCACGGGCCTGCGTGGACTATATTTTCTAACTCTCTTTTGCGAAGGCTGTTAACCATATACCCCCGTCAGCCTTCTATTTCGAGGAGTTCGAGATAACGGAGTTCGGCTGTGTCGAGTGCGTCGGTCAATTCCGACAGACGTTTTGCCGATACTGTAATGGCATCGGCATCAAGTGTGCCCGACGATAGGGCGGCTTCCAATTCACCTTTCTCCGTGGTCATGGATTCTATATCCTTTTCGAGCTGCTCCATCTCCCGCTTCTCCTTGAAGCTCAGTTTGCGTTTCTCCTCCTTCTGCCTCCAAGTGTTTTTAGACGCCGTGTCTTCGCTTGAAGAGGATGCGGAGCGTGAGGCTGCTGCTGCCATCTCCGCCTTGCGTTCCTTCTCTCGTTGGGCCACACAGTGACGGTATGTGCTGTAATCACCCGGAAAATCCTGCACCTCGCCATTGCCATGAAACACGAAGAGATGGTCAACAATACGGTCCAGGAAAAAGCGGTCGTGGCTCACCACGATGACGCATCCCTTGAAATTGACCAAATAGTCCTCAAGCACGGTGAGTGTCATTATATCGAGGTCGTTGGTCGGCTCGTCAAGCACGAGGAAATTGGGTTGGCGCATCAACACGGTGGCGAGATAGAGACGGCGGCGTTCTCCCCCACTCAACTTATAGATATACTTCTGCTGCTGTTCCGGAGTAAAAAGGAACTTCGAAAGGAATGCGGAGGCTGTCATACGTGTCTTGTCATCAATGCGCACCTCCTCTGCAATCTCGCGCACGGCATCAATCACCTTCTTGCGCTCATCAAAGCCGGTCATCCCCTCCTGACTGTAATATCCCCAGCGCACAGTCTGGCCGATGTCGAAGCTGCCCGAATCCGGCTGAAGCTCGCCCAAAAGCAGCTTGATGAATGTGGACTTGCCGGCACCATTATCTCCGACAATACCCACTTTCTCATATCGTGCGAATATATAGCTCCAATCTTTAAGTATCACCTTGTCGCCAAAAGCCTTGCTGACATTCTTGGCCTCAAAAATCTTTGATCCGATATAGCTCGACTTCACATCGAGGCTGACATCTCGCGTGGAGAGGTTAACTTTGCTCCGGTTTTCGAGTTCGTAGAAATTGTCGATACGATATTTTGCTTTCGAACCGCGGGCCTGGGGCTGGCGGCGCATCCATTCGAGTTCGGTGCGCAGGAGATTCTTCACCTTGGCAAGTTCGGCGCTCATCGCCTCCATGCGCTCATCGCGTTTCTGGAGATAGTAGTCATAGTTGCCGTCGTAACTGTAGATGTTGTGACGGTCAATCTCAATAATGCGTGAGCACACTTTATCGAGGAAATACCGGTCGTGCGTCACCATAAGGAGCGTAACGCGCTGGCGCGAAAGATAAGCTTCGAGCCATTCTATCATCTCTATGTCGAGATGGTTGGTCGGCTCATCGAGGATTAGCATGTCAGGCTCGGTGAGCAGCACCTTGGCGAGGGCAACGCGTTTGGCTTGCCCTCCAGAAAGTTGTTGCAAAGGCTTGTTTACGTCATCTATGCCAAACTGTGTAAGCATCTGCCTTGCGAGATCAGCACCATTCCAATTTTCCTCATGACCGGGTGCCGGCTGCGGTGTGGCATATTCGAGTGCCGACATACCCTCCTGCATAGGGGGAAGTTGCTCGAGGTAACCTATACGGAGGCCGTTGCGATACACCACACGGCCTGAATCATAGTCTTCATGACCGGTGAGAATGTTTAGAAACGTGGACTTGCCGTCACCGTTACGGGCTATTATACCGATTTTATCACCCTCATACACACCGAAAGTGACATCTTCAAAAAGCATACGGTCGCCAAACGACTTCGTGAGCCCCTCAATCTGCAGATAACTTACCATCTAAAATCAAAGTTTGGAATACAAAAATAGTGAAAAATCAGCGAGACCACAAATTTTCATAGATTGTGAGTCATGGGATAGAATGATCCGCAATAAAAGGCTTTACAAAAATGTGGTGAATTATATTGAAATATATATATATTGAGGAGGTGTCAGATGGAAGTAGCTGGTGATTCGCTTACAGGAAGATTGCTCTCCATTTGTTTCGGCTGCTTGTTTTTCCGGCGTTTATCCGTAAACATGTTTTACAAAATTTTTAACGTTATGGTATACGGATACATCAGGGTTTCGACCGATCGCCAGACTGTGGAGAACCAACGGTTTGAGATAGAACGGTTTTGCGAGAGACAAAATCTCGGCATTGACGGGTGGATGGAGGAGACCATTTCGGGTGCGAAGAATTATACGAAGCGTCAACTCGGTAAGCTGCTGCGCAAGGTGAAGAAGGATGACCTCATAATCTGCACGGAGCTATCGCGCCTCGGCCGCAGCCTTTTCATGATTATGGAGATACTCAACATCTGCATGAGCAAGGAGGCCCGTGTGTGGACTATCAAGGATAACTACCGGCTCGGCGATGATATCCAGAGCAAGGTTTTGGCCTTCGCCTTCGGACTGTCGGCAGAGATAGAGCGCAATCTAATCAGTCAGCGAACCCGCGAGGCCTTGGCCAAGAAGAAGGCTGAGGGGATACAGCTTGGACGTCCCAAGGGTAGCCTCAACAAGTCTTACAAGCTCGACGGCAAGGCCAATCAGATAAGGCGCAACCTCAACGACGGCATGCCTAAGGCGCGGATAGCCCGGCGCCTGCATGTGAGCCGAAACACCCTCTACATATATCTTAAAGCCCACCCAGAACTGCACCCCTATGAACACACCCATGTATAGTCCGTCCTTATGATAAAACACTCAAATACCCTAAACGACTCTATCGTTGATACGAGAAAAAAGTTGGAAAAATCAAAAGGGCATCGTCATTGGTGCCACTTACTCGCGTACAATTTGTCGCAATGGATTTTTTTTTGTAACTTTGCAGCGCATTAGAGTTCTGCTCTTAAGCAATAAGACGTGTGATGGGAAATTCGTTGCACGATGCAAACTTATTTTGAGTAACACAACCAAACTAAAAAAATGAAAGTATTCAAGCTTAACGCCCAGCCCCGCACGGAGCTTGGCAAGAAGTCTACAAAGGCTTTGCGCAATGAGGGAAAAATCCCCGCAGTGATCAATGGTGGCGCTCTTGTGGAGCTCCCCTACACCGGCACTCTCAAGGAGGGTCAGAAACTGGTGGCTATCGACGAGAAGCGTGGCATCATCACCACCGACATCGTAGTGAACGCTGAGGATGTGCGCAAGCTCATCTATACTCCCGACATCTTCGAGGTGGACATCACTCTCAATGGCGAGGAAATCAAGGCTGTGATCAAGGATCTCCAGTTCCAGCCCGTTAAGGATACACTGCTCCACATCGACTTCCTCCAGGTATATCCTGACAAGCCCATCGTGATGGAAGTGCCCGTGCAGATTGAAGGTCACGCTGAGGGTGTGAAAGCCGGTGGTAAGCTCACTCTCTCCATGCGTAAGCTGAAAGTGAAAGCAGTATGCAGCGAGATTCCCGAACGCCTCGTTGTCAATGTTGACAACCTCGGTCTCGGCAAGTCTCTGGCAGTTGGCGAGCTCCACTATGAGGGTCTCGAGCTGATGAACGCCAAGAATGCAGTGGTCTGCGCAGTGCAGCTCACACGTGCAGCCCGTGGCGCCGCAGCAAAAGCTGCCGAGTAATCAGGCTTCTAAATGCAATTATCACATCATGTCTTCCGCACCGGAGGGCATGATGTTTTTTATTGGCATCCCCTCACGCAAGGTGGCGCCAAAATGATTTTACCAACAAGATATGAACTTTTTTAAAAAGCTCTTCGGGCGCAAGCATGAGGAGCCGACAGATCCTGATATGAAACGTTACCTGATAGCATGTCTGGGCAATATGGGTCCGGAATATGTAGGCACACGCCATAACGCCGGCTTCATGGTGGCCGACACTCTCGCCGCCGAAGCCGGTGTCAGTTTCGAGTCGAAGCGATATGGCGACATGGCCAAGATAAAAGTGAAAAACTGCGAGCTGCTGCTTCTTAAACCCTCCACGTTCATGAACCTCAGCGGCGTGGCCGTGCGCTACTGGATGAACCATGAGAAGCTACCGCTCGAGAACCTCCTTGTGGTGGTCGACGACAAGGCGATAAAGTTCGGCTCGATAAGGCTGCGCAAGCAAGGCTCCGATGCAGGCCACAACGGGCTAAAGAACATCGCCTCCGAACTCGGCACGCAGAACTACGCACGCCTGCGTTTCGGCATAGGGAGCGACTTCGCCAAGGGGCACCAGATTGACTTCGTGCTTGGCGAGTTTCCGCCCGAAGAACGGGAGAAACTGCCCGAGATACTTAAGAAAGCTGCGGAAGCCGTAAAGGCATACTGCCTATCCGGACCCGACTTCGCAATGACCAATTTCAATTGCTGAAATAGGCATATTAAGGCTAAGGAAGGGTATTAGGCAAGATGATACCTTTAGTCCTTTGTGGCGTCGGCGGCGCCTCCTTGCCCCCAGTGCGCGATGCAACGTGGCTTCGCGACTGCATTTAACGTGGCTTCGCGACAGGATTTTTCTTGGTGGACGCGCAGAAGCGCGTCCCTACTGGTCGCCACTGGGGTGAGGAGGTGGCGTCGACACTTACCGCTACGCCACGCGACCAAGTGGATAAATCGACCTACGAGCTCCTGCATCTTGAAGGAGGAGAGCCAACCGACTTCTACGAGTACGAAACGGCTGTGGTCGACGGTTATCTCGTTGACTACAAAGGCTTGATTCGCGGCTCAAAGGTTGTGAACGAGGGTATCAAATATAATGACCTATCGGCAGAAGAACGGGAGCAGCTCGAACAAGTGTGGGAATATGAGCAGCTAAACAAAGACCCCGACGACCAGTGGGAACCACGCGACATCAGCGAGCAGGAGATATACAAATATATCTACAATACAGACACTATCGACAAGATGCTTCAGGACCTGATGGAAAACGGCTTGAAGATACACTCGGGCGAGATGATTGGCAAGAGCATCATCTTTGCCATGAACTCCAAGACTGCGAAGCTGATTGTAGAGAGGTTCAACATTCTTTATCCCGAATATGGGTCTGACTTCTGCCAACAGATTGACTATTCTATAAAATACTCACAAGACCTTATCGACAAGTTCAGCCTGCGCGACTCATTTCCTCAGATTGCTGTGTCGGTAGATATGCTTGACACCGGCATTGATGTGCCTGATGTATTGAACCTTGTATTTTTCAAGCGGGTGCGATCTCGCATTAAGTTTCTTCAGATGATTGGTCGGGGCACTCGGCTTAGTCCCGGGATATTTGGTGCGCAAGCCGGGGGGTTGCTATCCTCGCAAGCCGGAGGGTTACGATCCGATAAGGGGGTGTTTTACATCTTTGATTGGGGTGGTAACTTTGAATATTTTGGGGAGAATCCTAAGGAGGGTAAGGCCGTTAAATCGCTTTCGCTCACCGAGCGCTTGTTTGGTGTTAGAGCCGCAATAGCTTGTGCGCTTCAGGCGCCGCAATATCAGGCAGACGATTTTGCCAAGGACTTCCACGATGAACTTAAGCAGATGCTCATCAAGGAGGTTGGCAAACTCGATGATACACATATCTCCGTACGCAATCACTGGCCGGCAGTATGCAAATATCGCGACCCGCAGACTTGGCGATACATTTCGGAGGTCGATGTTATTGACTTGAAAAATGAGATTGCCCCTCTGCTGCCCAAAACGATGGAGAATGAGTTGGCCAAGAAGTTTGACCTGCTCGCTCTCTACGTTCAGCTCGGCATGGTGGATGAAACGTTTGCCGGCGGCAACTACGAAGCCCAAATTACCCAGATTGCCAACGCGCTGAAGAATAAGGCCGCTGTGCCGGAGGTCAAGGCGAAACTGCCCATGATTCAGGAAGTGCTGACATCGGCTTTCTGGAGCAACAAGACATTGCTCTCTATCGAGAATATGCGCAAGGAGTTGCGCGACTTGATGAAATTTCTCAAGGGGGAGGCCGGGAGAACATTCACCGTCAACATCGAGGATGACATCACCGATGGAGGTGTGGCCGAATCGGTCAACTCTACCGTGACCTACAAGGAGCGTGTGCTCGACTTCCTTGCCAACAATCGCGACCTACCGGTGCTACAAAAGATCCAGAACATCGAACAGTTGACATCGGCCGACATTGATGAGCTGGAGCGGATATTATGGCAGGAACTTGGCACAAAAGAGGAGTATGAGCGATATCTTCGACGTGAGAGCATGACCACCGACATACCGGTGGCGGCATTTATCCGCAAGGTCTCGGGGCTTGACCGTCAAAAGGCCATCAGGCTCTTTTCCGACTTTATATCGGCTAACACACTGACGGCAGAGCAAGAAGAGTTTATCAACAACATACTCAACTATGTTTGCCAGAATGGTGATATGGAGAAGAACGTGTTTGTCAACAACCGCATCTTCCGCGAGTCGTTGCTCAAATACTTCCCCAACAAAGCAGCGCAAGTGGCCCGTTTCGTCGCCATGCTCCACGACACCATAACCGTAGCCTAAATTAGCAGCCTTTGCATAAATAGCTGAGGTTGCAGGTTCGGCAGGCATCTTCGTTGGCCGTGGGGCGGAATGGCACCGTGGGGTCAAACATCTCCTTGAGCATACGCTCGGCGGCCTTGCTGAATTCCTCCTCCACCTCCTTTGCCGAATCAATCACACAGCCGGCGATGTCGGGGCGCACCTCGATGTCGTCCGGCTTCTCATGCACGTCATACACTAACAGACGGGCATCGGCCGCAAGCTCGCGGTCGGTCTCGGGGGCTTGACGTTTCAGCAGCTGCGCATACGTGAAGAGCTGTATCAGATAGTGTCCGCTCTCATTTTCTCCACTCATCACCCCGACCAACCCGTCGGGGGCTTCAAGGTCTACCCTACCGGTCTTGTAATCCACTATGCGCATACGGCCATCCACCACATCCACGCGGTCGAAGGCATAGTGCATGTTGACCTCAGGCGCGTCGCCCGGCTTCCAGCGCATATTGTCGGCGATTTCCGCGCCTATCAGTTCGATGGGGGCAATGTCGCGGTCGTGGCTCACCACCCTTATCACCGCCTCGAGCAGATACTCTGCCGTAATGGCCACCGAGCCTTCGAGCGGAGTGTCGAGTTTATCGCCAGGGAGCTTGAAATGCTGCTTATTAACGGCACGCACTATCTCGCGCTCCAGACGCTCACGGTCGGCCAAGATTGCCGACAAAGACTCCTTGGTCAGTACGATCCTCGACTTCAGATACTTGCCGCGCAAATGGTAAGGCATATAGAGATTCTGAAGCACCTGGTGTATTATATCTCCCTGGGTCAATGCGTCGATATAGTCGGCCGCTTTCACCTCATCCTTGATGTTGGCTACATTCTTGAAATAGAAAAGCACCTGGCAGCGGCAATAATTCATCATAGCCGAGGCCGAGAGATTCCTTCCATTTTCAGTGGCGGTGAACCTCATCAGCTTCTGCATCACAGCCGGTGTCTTCGCCACCTCATGAGGCTGCGAGGGGGCAGGCTCGCTGTCGAAATAATATGATGATTCCTTCACTCGGCCCTTGTCGTAGAGCATGTCGAGCTGCATCAGGAATCTCGACTTGCCGCCGCTTCGCATACCCTCTCCGGTACGTGCATCATAGATGAGGTGCACGTTGTCGGCACGCGATATCAGCCTGTAGAAATAGTACGAATATAGCTCCTCACCCTTGTCGAGTCCGGGGAGTCCATAGGCACGGCGCAAAGCAGCGGGTATAAACGTGCGCGAGGAGGAGCGCCGTGGCATCACCTTATCGTTCATCGAAAGCACCATCACATGGTCGAAGTCGAGGGCACGTGTCTCCAGCAGACCCATCACCTGAAGGCCGCGCAGAGGCATACCCTCAAAATTGACGGTCTCACCGGCAAGCAGACGGTCGGTGAGGTGAAACACGTTGGCCGGATGCATCATGATGTTATGGTCGTAGGCCCAGCCTGCCAGGCGCGCGAGGGCCTGACTGTAGTGGGTTATTAGCATACGTTCCAATTTCGGGTTGAGCGTATGGGTCTCTTCTGTGCGGGCCAAGGCCTTGTCGACTGTCTCGAGCACATCGTGTATATATTGTACTGTCTCCTCGACAGGAGTGTTACGGTCAAGCGGACGGAGCATGTAGGCCAGCTCTGCACCATGCGCACCGGCCTCCGAGGCCATCCACTTCAGGCTTACCACGCGGCGGTGCGTGCGGGCCACGAGACCATTTATACGGTTGGCCGCAGCCGTGCCTATCACCACTTGCACGAGCGGATGGCTCATAAAGAGCTTCACATCTTCATGAAAGAAGGCCGGGGCCTCGGCAGTGCCACGCGGGCGCGACTGCATGCGTCGCAAAAGGTAGACAAATGAAGCCACCGACGTGTAACGCATGGAGAAGCCCATGGTGAGGTTGACATCCTTCAGTTCGGGGGGAAGCGAATGGATGAGCGGCAACAGCAGGTTCTCGTCGGGCACCACCACTGCGGCCCTTGCATCGGCAATCTTCTCCGGGCCTATAGTTTGCAACCATTCGCGGATTTTCATGGCAGCGACCTTAACTTGGGCGGCATTGGAGGGGGATGCGGCCACGGTGACACTTTCCGGCATATCAGCCTTGGCACAGGCCTGCATGTATGGTTCGGCCCAGCGGGGCGACGGGAAGAGTTTGCGGTAACGGCGAAGCGTCGTGGCGGCCACGTTGTGGCTCATATCAGCGCCCGACAGCACCGGGCCTGTGGCATCCCAGAAAAATTCGGCATAGGCCCGACCATCTTCGGCAACCGTGGAGGCCAATTCCGAGAAGAGTTTCATCTCCGAGCCTGAGAGCATGTTGAAACCGACGGCCACGACACGCTTCCACGGGAGAGACTCCACACCATGCTCAAGCACAAAATCCTTGGCGAGGCGGAATGCACCGCCGGTTGTTGCCAATTTCTCGCGCTCAAGGTTCTGGCGCAGGGACTCGTATAGTTCGGGGAGCATTGTCCAAAGCTCCAAAAACTTATCCTTAAGCACCGTCATATCTTGCTCCTCCCGGTCTTCGGCCGGGAGCACTGACCTCCAGAAGCCCTCGGCATCGGCCGCAGCAGGGCGATAGCCGAGGAATCGCTCGAGGGCATCGAGCTGGTCCTCGGAGAGGAAGGAGGCCTGAATCTCGCGCAGATCCACCACATTGCGGAGCAATGCCTCGGCATCGGCATCATGCTGGTCTATCTCGTTGAAGTCCGAGAGCACCGTCTCGCCCCATGGAGCGAAGCGGTCGAACTCGAGTATATCATCATCAGTCATCACCGTAGGCACAGAGTTGGCCTCTTGTTTAGGGCCGACGCCCTCAGGGTGAGATGCTGCGTGTCCGCGCTTGAAATCGCGATATACGGTGAAAAGTCTGAACAGCAGCTCGATACGCGAAGCCACATCGCGACCCGATATGCGCTGCATGAAATCGCCGACAGCCAGCACCTGCGGTGCCAGCATAGGGCCAGACTTGGCGCAGCGTGAAAGCTCGCGCAGGAAGAAGGTGCCGGAGCGCTTGTTAGGAAACACGAAACAATAGTCCGACAGATCTTCGCCCGACTCAACATAGGCCGAAGCCACAGCATGAAGGAATGATATATTTTTCATTTAGCAAGTTCGATAATTTGGCAGTTCGATGGGATTCCTTGGTTCAGGTCTACTTTGACGAGAGTGCGCACCTTGTGCCAGCCTTGCTGGCCGGCGGCACCGGGGTTGATGTGCAGTAAGTCCAACTCCTTGTCGTAGATTATCTTCAGGATATGCGAATGGCCGTCTACCATGAGTTTGATATTCTCGTCGCGCAGCAGCTGCTTCATGCCAGGCGACCACTTGCCGGGATAGCCGCCTATGTGGGTGAGAAGCACCTTCATGCCCTCCACCTCGAAGATAAGCAGCTCCGGGCAGCGGCGTTTCACTTCACCGTGGTCCACATTGCCCGACACGGCACGCACCGGGCAAATCTCCGACAACCGCTCTATAATGGCATAATCACCCACATCGCCGGCATGCCAAATCTCGTCGCAGTCAGCGAAGTGCGGGGCATAGCGCTCATCCCAATAACCATGAGTATCGCTCAAAATCCCGACCTTAGTCATAACGAAATTAAATAAGAGTCATAACGAAATTAAATAAGCAAATACAAAAATAGCCATTAACTATCAAAAATGCAACATCTATTAAGGGTCAATCAAGGTCGTCGGCGGCGCCTCCTCCCCCAGTTCGCGATGCAACGTCGCGAAGCAATTCTAAATTCAAAATTAAAAATTAAAAAGGTTGCCCACGTGTGTGCGGGGCAACCTTAGTTTTTTTGCCATTATGCCATGTGGTCTCAACGGGCAGTCAGCGTGTAGTCTTGCGGGCGTTCGGGCATTGTCATGTTCTCGCCGAGCATCACGAGTGTTGAGTCGGAGGTTATGGCGAAATATGTTGGAGTGCCGGTCACACCGGGACCACTGTCGCGCACATCCGGTATGAGCTTTATGCACTTTCTGTTGCCGTCGGCCACCGCGCCATTCTCAACCTTGAAGTCGCCCTCGCTGCGCACAGTCTTCACGTCGCGCACGCCGCTGACTGACGCAGAGTCGGCCTCCACATAAGTCTCATACATGTCATAATCACCGTCGGTATAATTTCGGTCATCGTCATAATTGAGATGCAGCGTGTAATGTATGCCGGCTACATCAGCGCCGGGCAGCGTGCCGGTATACACAATCTCCTTGCCACCCTTAGGCATGCCGCCATTATCGCAGCTTTTGTTGCCGTCGCACGCAGTCAATGCAATAGGGAGCGCCAAAGCAGCCACCAGATATAATTTAGCATTCATACTCTTTAAATTTTAAGTTTATTATGAATCATAACAACTGACTGCCACATTAAGTTTTAGGCCGCGTTTCATAAAATTTTCATGAGACAGTCTCTGATATCAGCATAAGAGTGTTGTCATTTCATGCGTTTAAGCACGTTGTAGCTTGGGAGCACTCCGAGTTCGCCGGCTTTGCTGAGGTCGGCGAAGGCCTGGTGCTTGTTGCCAAGGCGCAGGTATGTGATGCCACGGTTGAAGAGCGCGTTGGCGAAGGTTGGGTCTATGCGCAGGGCCTCGCCGTAGCATTGCAGCGCCGTGGTGTAGTCACCGCTTGCGTAAAAGAGGTTGCCCTTGTTAAACCAAGCATACACCAGGCCGGGGTACAGCTGGAGAGCCTTGTCGTAGTCGGCAATCGCGAGCGACACCTGCCTCAGATCGCCCGTTAGGGTACGGGCATATGCGCGTCCCATATAAGCCATGGCGAAGTCGGGATACAGCTCGATCGCCTTGTCGTAAGCCTTTATGGCCGCTTCAGAATCCTTGAGCTGTGTGCGTGCCAAGGCGAGGGCGAGCCAGTCGGCCGCACGGTCGCTATCTTTGGTCACACCTTCGTAATAGTCGGCCATATTGAACAGGGCCTCATAATTGGAGGAGGCAACATCGGCAGCCGGCGTGAGGTATATGCGCTGCGCTATGTAGCGGTTGCGGTTGAAGTCATCGAGTTCGCGGAAGAAGTTGGAGGTGTTTTTGAGCGACTGTGGAGACTCCACATATGAGAGCATATATGCCGGCTCTATCTCGACCGAGATGTCGCGGTCTTGCACGCGTCCCTTTATGCGGTCGTTGAAGGCGAGTTGCGTTTCGGCGACGCTGCCCGAGGTGACGAGCTGGTTAAAACGGTTCATCACATCCTCCTCGCTCTCATTCTCATGCCGGTCAGAACCGGAGTTCGCGGTGCCCGACTGTATGGCCGGCCTATCGAGCGGATTCTTCTCCGGATTCTTCACGTAAGAGCGCACCAAGTCATCACCCTGACGTGCCAACTGCATGGCACCGCGCATGTTACCCATAAGACGCATAGCCTCGGCCTGCGCATAATAGGCAGGATGGAAGCGCGGATAGCGCTTGCTTATCACCGAGAAGTCTTGCAATGCCTGCTTGTACTTGCCTCGCTCCAGGTTGACGAGACCGAGGTTGTAACGGGCATGGAAATTGTCTGGGTCTATGGCGAGCACCCCTTCCATATCGGTGGCGGCACGGTTTAGGTCCTTCACCTCATAGCGCAGCAGCGCACGGTTGAAGAGTGCGGCGCTGTTGTGAGGTTCCAGTTCGAGGGTATAGTTATAGTCGGCCATTGCACCGAAATAGTCGTCCATATTGTAACGTATGAAGGCGCGGTTGAGGTAGTAGTCAGCCTCGTGTGGTTTCAGCTTGATTGCCTCATCCATATCCTTCAGAGCTTCTTCCCATTTGCGCTGATGCACGAGCAGATCGGCACGGAGCAGATAAGGCTGGAGCTGCGTGCGTGAGAGGTCAATTGCTTTTGATATGTCGGCGAGTGCCGCCACGGTGTCGCCTTCAAGTGCACGGAGACGGCCTCTTGCGGAATATGCGTCGTCGAAACCGGGATATAGACGCAACAGCTTGGCGAAAGTGGAGTCGGCCTCCGCATCCCGTCGCAACTGGGTCTCGGCCACACCTTTGTAGAATAGAAACCATTTGTCCTGAGGGTTATAACGCAAGCCAATATCATAGTCTTCCACAGCCAGGGAGTCAAGACCGAGCTGCTGGCGGGCAAAGCCGCGGAGCTTGTAAGTCTCGGTGTGAAATTTGTTGCGTTCCAAGGCCAACGAACAATCGGCCTCCGCGCCCGCGTAGTCATCGAGCGACATCTTGGCGAACGCCCTGAGATAGTATGGCTCCGACATATATGGCTTAGCCTTTATGGCTTGGTTGAAATATTGGATGGCGAGCATGTAATCGTTCATCGAGAGCACGTTGCGCCCGATGGTAAGCACCTGCTCGGCGTCGGTCTGCGCACGGAGTGAGAATCCGCGCGTAGCGACAATAGCCACGAGCAACAGGAGTATACGTATGGTGTGTGAAAGAGTCCGATTCATAAGCGACATGTATGACATGCAGATAAATGACAAATTTACCAAAAAAAAGTTGCGCTATATATTTTTTAACATAATTTATAAAACTTGCTTTTCATGATAAAGAGTGTCAGACGTTGGCAACAATAGCACGTGTCAAACGTTATCTCTTTAGAAATTACTTGTTGATTTATGGAAAAGATTGTCATCATAGGAGGCGGATTTGCCGGATTGAACCTTTGTAAGAAACTTGACCCGGACAAATATGAGATTTGCCTGGTGGACCGCAATAATTTTCACTGCTTCCCCCCTCTTTTTTATCAGATAGCGTCATCGGGCCTTGTGGCAGCCAATATCTGCTTCCCGTTCAGACGGGAATTCAAGAAGATGCGCAATGTGTCGTATCACATGGGGCATGTGAAGAATATCGACCTGCAAGCCAAGACTGTGACAACAAGTTATGAGACAATCGCATACGACAAGCTCGTGCTTGCTGCCGGCTCGACCAACAATTATTTCGGCATGGAGCATCTGCCGGAGGAGACTTATGGCATAAAGACAGTGGCCGAGGCAGCGCACACGCGCGATGAGATACTCGACAGGTTTGAGCGTGGCGCGATATGTCCTGACCGTGAGCGCCGCAAGCAGTTGCTCAGTTTCCTGGTGGTGGGAGGCGGACCTTCGGGCGTGGAGATTGCCGGCGCACTTGGCGAGATGAAGAGATACATACTTCGCAAGGAGTATCCGGAGCTGGAACCCGGTGACGTGACCATCACGCTGGTGGAGGGGACCGGTTCGCTGCTCGGCGCAATGAGCGCGAAGAGTCGCGACAAAGCCTTGCAAGGCCTCCATGAACTTATGGTGAATGTGAGGCTCAACACCCAGCTTAAGGATTACACTGACAAGTATGTAACTTTTGGCGACGGCAGCCGTGAGTATTACGAGACTCTTATATGGACTGCAGGCGTGCGCGGTGAGCCGATGCCGGGATTGCCGTCGGAGCTGGTGGGGCGCGGTGGCCGCGTGATGGTGGATGAATATAACCGCGTGCCCGGTTATGAAGACTCGCTATATGCCATAGGCGATATCGCGCTGATGACCACCGACGAATATCCGAAGGGGCATCCGCAGATGGCTCAACCCGCCATACAGCAAGCCCGCAATTTGGCTCGCAATCTCAACGAAGGAAATTTCTCACGCAAGTTTGTTTACAAGGACAAAGGCTCTATGGCTACGATCGGCAAGAACCGGGCGGTAGCCAATATAGGCAAGATGTCGTTTGGCGGTTGGTTCGCCTGGCTGCTCTGGATGATAATACATCTTATATCGATTCTCGGCATGCGCAACAAGCTCAGCGTGCTGATGAATTGGTTCTGGAACTATATGTTCTACAGCACTTCGCTGCGCCTGCTGCTGCGCCCCACAAAGTTCCCTCTGCGCAAGCATTGGGCTGACTGATGCAGCGACACTGCATGTGCCGATTAATCCATCTCCGCATTGGCGTGTCATACATATGGCCGTATGCCCGAAAGCATGTGGCATAACTCCCAAAAAAAAGAAAATTCAAATCGATAAAACTATGAAGAAAATAATAAAGATTTCTGTGGCTATGGCTGTCGTGGCAATAGTCGCGTCCGGATGTAACACGATGAATAAAGGAAAAAAGGAGGCTGTTGTCCTCCCGCAGGATCGTGAGAATATCGTTAAGAAGAAAGACCAGCAAATCTACACCCCCGAGGAGATAAAGCGCGGTGTGGTGAAAGGAGATTGGAGCATCGAGACCGTGATGGGCAAGAAGGCTGTAGGCGAGAAGGCTCCATATATTAAATTTGTGCCATCGGAGAAGCGCATATATGGCAACAACGGCTGCAATGTGCTCAATGGAGAGTATACCTACAATGCGCAGGACTCCACGATAAGGTTCGCCAACATAGCCACTACGATGATGATGTGCGGCAAGGAGGGCATTACCGATTATGAGATCAACACGGCTCTTGACGCAACGAAGTATTATAGCTGGAGAGTTGACAATAACGACTATCTGCTCACTTTCTACAATGAGAACCGCCAGCCTGTGATGACGCTGTTGCACCAGAATTTCGAGTTTCTCAACGGCACATGGCGAATAGCCAAGGTCAACGACAAGCCGATTGAGACCGAGGGTGTGGAGATGGTGATTGATGTGGATGAAGGCAAGATACATGGCAACACGGGCTGCAACATACTTAACGGTCAACTCGATATTGACATGGACCAGCCGAACTCAATATCTTTCTGCAACATAGCCACTACGCGCATGATGTGTCCGGATATTGAGCACGAGACAGCGTTGCTGTTCGCTCTCGAGGAGGCCACCTATGCGAAGCCGGTGTCGAGCACAGAGGTAATATTATACAGCGACCAGCAAAAGCCGGTACTGACCTTAGTGCGCAAATAAATGGAAGAAAGGGTAGACAAATGGCTTTGGGCGATGCGTGTGTTCAAGACGCGCACCATCGCCACCGAAGCCTGCAAGAAAGGACGAGTCACGATGGGAGGCTCGGCGGTTAAGCCGTCGCGCACCATCAAGGAGGGCGATGTGATAGATGTAAAGAAACCGCCTATTACATATACTTTCAGAGTGAAGGAGGTGACAGGCAACCGGCTCGGGGCAAAGCTCGTGCCGGACTATCTGGAGAATATCACGCCTCAGTCGCAATACGACCTGTTGGAGATGACAAAGATCTCCGGCTTCGTGGACCGTCGCAAAGGACTGGGCCGCCCCACCAAGAAAGACTCGCGAGAGATGTCGCGCTTCAAGGAAGACAGCTACGCCGACACCTTCTTCCTCGACTTCGAGGATGACGATGATGACCAATAAAATTAGCGCGATGCAACCGGGTTGCATCGCGCTAATTTTAAATTTTCAATTTATAACATAGTTGTCACTCGGCCATGTTGTTGACAGACTCGAGTATTTTCTTGTATTCTATCGGCATCACTTTCACGAAGGCTTTCACTTCTTCTTCCCAGTTGTCGAGCATGCGGCGGGCCAGAGGGCTGCCTGTGTGTTCGAGGTGATCCGCGATGTGGCCTCGGAGCTCGTCGCGGTCAGCTTCGGTCTCCACGAGCGTAAGCTCTATCATATCCATGTTGCAGAAGAGGTCGAAGTTGTGATTGGGGTTGTAGACGTATGCCACTCCCCCACTCATGCCGGCGGCGAAGTTGCTGCCGGTAGGTCCGAGCACTACCACGCAACCTCCGGTCATATACTCGCAGCAATGGTTGCCCACACCTTCGACTACGGCTACTGCACCGCTATTGCGCACGCAGAATCGCTCGCCGGCTATACCATTAACGTACACGCGCCCCTTGATTGCCCCATAGAGCAATGTATTGCCGGCAATAATGTTATCCTCCGGACGGAATGCCGCATCGGCCGGCGGTAAGACCGATATCACGCCACCAGATAGCCCTTTGCCGAGATAATCGTTGGCATCACCGCGAAGTGTGAACGACACTCCCTGCTCCAGGAATGCACCGAAGCTCTGCCCCGCCGAGCCGTGGAAGTTGACATTGACAAGACCATCAGGGAGCGGTTCGCCACCAAGCTCGCCACGCAAGCGTGCGAGCTCACCGCTGAGCATTGTGCCGACACTGCGGTCCACATTGGTGATGTCGAAATCGAGCGACACCGGAATACGCTCCGGCACAGTGTAACGGGTGGCGGAAATCAATGTCTCATCTATACGGTGAGTGATATCGGGGGTGTCTACATTGACCATCTTGGTGACATCCTTGGGAAGTGAGGCTCCGGCGAGCAGACGTGAGAGGTCAAGCTCTACGGGAGAACCCGTTCTGCCCTGAACCAGGAGGTCGGAACGGCCCACAAGTTCGGCGAGCGACTTATATCCCATCTGAGCGAGCAGTTCACGCACGTGTTGCGCCACGAAGCGTAGATATGAAACCACAAGGCCGGGGTTGCCACGATAACGCTTGCGAAGCTCGGCACACTGTGTGGCTATGCCGGCGCAGCAGGTGTTGGTGTGACACTTGCGGTCCATCACGCACCCCAAGGCAATGAGCAATGACGTGCCGAATCCATATTCGTCAGCACCGAGCAGCGTGGCAATGAGCACGTCGCGGCCAGTCTTCATCTGGCCATCCACCTGCAGCTTCACCTTATCGCGCAGACCATTGAGTTCCAAGGTCTGGCGCACTTCGGCGAGACCTGTCTCCATAGGCATGCCGGCGTAGAACACCGAACTGAGCGGTGAAGCGCCTGTGCCTCCGTCGGCACCGCTGATTACCACCGTGTCGGCCTTGGCCTTGACCACACCGGCAGCGATTGTGCCGATGCCCGACTCCGACACCAATTTCACGCTGATCTTGGCACGTGGGTTGACACCACGCAGATCGAAGATGAGCTGCGAGAGGTCTTCTATGGAGTATATGTCGTGATGAGGAGGTGGGGAGATGAGCGTTATGCCGGGTATGGAATTGCGAGTGCGGGCAATCATCTCATCTATCTTGAAGCCCGGCAGCTGTCCGCCCTCTCCGGGCTTGGCACCCTGGGCCACTTTGATCTGAATTTCGCTGGCATTGACCAAGTATTCGGCAGTCACGCCGAAGCGTGCGGAGGCAACCTGCTTCACCGCGCTGCTGAGCGACACGTCATCGCGTTCGGCTGAATAACGTTCGGGCAGTTCACCACCCTCGCCGGTGTTGCTCGTGGCACCTATTGAGTTCATGGCCAAGGCGATGTCCTGATGAGCCTCGAGACTCAGCGCACCGAACGACATGGCCCCTGCCACAAACCTGCGCATAATATCTTCGGTCGGCTCGACCTCTGAGATGTCGATGGGCCGGCGGTCTGAGCGTATGTCAAGCAAATCGCGCAAGAAGATTGTGCGGTCTTCCACAAGCTTCACGAAGTCATTGTATAAGCCGAAATCATCGGTGCGTACAGCCTTGTGGAGAGCCTTGACCACTTCGGGACTCCATGCGTGAGTCTCGGCTCCACGCCTGTATTGGAGGCGGCCACGCTTTTCGAGTTCCGCAGGCTCATCGGAAGCGAACACCTCCTTGTGGCGACTGAGAATCCTCAAAGCGAGGTCATTGAGTTTCAGACCTCCCACGGGCGACATGCCGCCTCCGAAATATTCGTCGAGGAGTTCGGAGGAGAGTCCGACGGTGTCGAAAAGTTTCGCGCCGCGATAACTCAATATTGTGGATATGCCGACCTTTGATATAATCTTCAGCAGGGCCTTGTCGAGAGCCTTCACATAGTAAGTCTTGGCCGAGGTGTAGTCGAGTTGTATCTCCTTGGCGTTGACCTTATCTTCGATGATGGCGAAAGCCATGTATGGATTGACCGCGCTGGCACCATAGCCTACAAGAAGCGCTATGTGCATCGCCTCGAACGCTTCACCGGTCTCTACGATTAGCGCTGTCTGGGTACGCTTCTTGCGCTTTATGAGGTGATGATGTATGGCTGATGTGACGAGCAGCGAAGGCACCGCCACATGGTCTTCATTGACCATCTTATCGCTGACGATAAGATAATTGCAGCCGGCATCTACAGCCTCCTCAGCCTCACGGCAAAGACGGTCTACCGCCTTGCGCATACCTTCAGTGCCTTCGGCTGCCGGGTATGTCATATGGAGTGTTATGGTGCGGAAGCCCTTGTAGCGGAGGTTGAGGAGCAGGTCGAGTTGCGTATTGGTGAGCACGGGCGATGAAAGTTCCACCACCTTGCAGACATCGGGCGAAGGCTTCAGCGCGTTGCCCTTCACGGCACCGATAAAGCTTGTGAGCGACATGACGAGTTGCTCGCGCAGCGGGTCGATGGCAGGATTGGTGACTTGCGCGAACCGCTGGCGGAAAAATTCGAAGAGACGCACGGTTGTAGCCGAGAGCGGGGCCACGGGCGTATCGTTGCCCATGGCGTATGAAGACTCGGCCTTGGTGCGTGCCATCGGCAGCAAGAGACGATCCACATCCTCTTCCGTATAGCCGAAATAGCGGAGGCGACGGGCATAGTCGTCCACGTCGTGGCGCACACGGCGTCCGCTGCTTATGTCGGAGAGGCGCACGCGGTTGCCCTTCATCCAATCGCGATAAGGGAGGGAGTTGGCAAGAGCGAGCTTTATCTCCTTGTCGCGCACGATGCAGCCGCGCGTCATGTCGACATAGAGCATCTCGCCCGGATGGAGACGGCCTTTTTCCACCACTTGGTCGGCGGGGATGGCGCATACACCGGTCTCGGAGGCCATAACGAGGGTATCGTCGGCTGTCAGCGTGTATCGGCATGGACGCAGACCGTTGCGGTCGAGCGTGCCGCCGGCTATGCGTCCGTCGGAGAATAGCAGTGTGGCCGGACCATCCCATGGCTCCATGAAGATGGAGTGGTATTCGTAAAAGCCCTTCAGCTTACCCGACATGGGATTGCGCTTGTCGAGTGCCTCGGGCACCATCATGGCAAGTGTGTGAGGAAGCGTCATGCCGGCGCGGACGAAAAACTCCGCAGTATTGTCGAGCGAGGCACTGTCGCTCATGCCGGGTCGAACCACCGGAAACAGCTGCTCCACATCGCCGAGGTTGGCCGGCTTGAGCACCGTCTCGCGTGCCTGCATCCATTCGCGGTTGCCCTGAATAGTGTTGATTTCGCCGTTGTGCGCCACCATGCGGAAGGGCTGCGCGAGTCGCCATTGCGGAAAGGTGTTGGTGGAGAAACGGGAGTGCACCATGGCCATGGCCGACGTAAGATACGGGCTCTGAAGGTCAAGGTAGTAGCGTCTCAGCTGCCCTGAGGTCAGCATGCCCTTGTAGACTAATGTGCGGGTGGAGAGCGATACGATATATGCCGAGGCTTTGTCGGTGATGCGTGGGTCTGTATCCACACGGTTTTCGATAAGTTTGCGCACCCGATAGAGGCTCGACTCGAGATTGGCCTCGTATGATGCGAGGTCTTGAAGGCGATTGTCTTCACCGGTCACGAAAATCTGCGTTATCAACGGCTCGGAGTCGAGTGCCTCCTTGCCGAGCAGCTGACGGTCTACCGGCACCTGCCGACGGCGTATGAGCGTCAAACCTTCGCGTGCAAGCTCCTCTTCTATAATCTCGGAGAATGCTGCCGCCTGAGCCTCATCTTTGGGTGAGAATATCATGCCTGCACCGTAACGTCCAGGCTCCGGCACAGGTATGCCGTTGAGCAAGATGAACTCGTGCGGTATCTGTATCATGATGCCGGCTCCGTCGCCACTCTTGCCGTCACCACCTTCGGCACCGCGGTGCGCCATATTCTCAAGCACCGACAATGCGGTGTCTACCACGTCGTGATATTTCAGGCCCTTGACGTTGACTATCAAGCCCACTCCGCAGGCATCATGCTCTCTCGCCGGATCATACAGCATCCCCTCTGCGCGACTTAATGTGCATTCTGATGTCTTGGACATAGGCAATATGGAGGCTTTCATATTTTCATTCATAACGAAGATTATATATCATTTTTACACGTGCTTAAATATTCAAGCATGCATATTTTCAGCAAATCTTAATTTCGGATTGCAAAATTAATAAATCAACATGACATTTGCAAAAAAATTATTTTTTGTAATTTTGAAGCATGAAACAGATTGTAGACTTTTGCAGGCGGCTTGCCTCCAACAATAACCGTGAATGGTTTAACGCTCACAAGGCTGAGTATCTTGAATGTAAGAATAAGTTTGAGGAGTTTGTGCGCGAAGTGATTACGGGCATCAGGGAGTTCGATTCGAGCATCGGGGAGCTGGCCATGTCTCAATGCACTTACCGCATATATCGAGACACACGCTTCTCTGCCAACAAGGCTCCTTACAAGACACATTTCGGGGCGTTTATCGCGCCCGGAGGCAAGAAATCGGGTTTTTCAGGGTATTATTTCCAGATTGGAGTTCCGGAGGGCGGGTACGATGAAGGATGCTTTCTGGCTACGGGCAACTATTTCGTAGAACCGGCCGTGCTCCGCATTTTGCGCGAGGATATCGACATCGACGAGGGCGGTGAGTTTGAGAATGCCATAGCGGAGGCAGAGGGGTTTGTGCTCGACAAGGAATCCATGCTAAAACGCATGCCTAAGGGATACGCCGCGGAGCATCCGCGTGGAGAACTGCTGAGGCTCCGCAATTTCTGCCTTGTGAAAGGGGTTACTCCCGAATATTACGCAGGCGACGATGCGGTGCAACGCTTGTGCGGTGACTTCGCCAAGACAGAACGGTTTCTCGCACTCATAAACCGTGCCATTACATACTCGCGCGAATAGAGGGTAGACATACGCAACAATTTAAGCACTCAGGCGTTATCAATAAAAAACCTTCTTGACAGAGGGTATGATAGCTGATAACATGAAAAGTCAATTATACACAGGTACTGGTGACCAAGGCCTCACGTCGCTCGTAGGCGGCGAGAGGGTCAAAAAAAATTCGTTGCGACTTGACGCCTATGGCACAATAGATGAGCTGTCATCATCGCTCGGCATGGTGGCTGCCGACAATGAGTGCACCGCAGAGGTGAAGGGCCAAATCGGCGAGGTCCAGAATGAGCTTTTTAACATAGGGGCATATCTGGCCACGGCTGCGTCAAATGAAACAGAACATCCCTGCCGCTCGCTCGCAGACGGGAGTAAGATCAAAGAACTTGAGGAATGGATTGACTCGCTCGATGAACAGACCCCCAAGATACGCGCTTTCGTGCTGCCGGGAGGAAGCAAAACCGCTGCCGAATGCCACATGGCACGCACCATATGCCGGCGGGCCGAACGGGCCATACTCGCCTTGGCCGACGAGGAGTATGTAGACCCGACTTTGATAAGATATATCAACAGGCTCTCTGACTACCTGTTCATAGCCGCACGCTTCCAGAACTTCATGCAGGGCATAGAAGAGGTGACTTGGAAAAAATAAAACAGGCAGCAAAACGTTAAACCATAAAATAAAAAACAATAATTGGCTTTTGATTGGCCTTATATTGGCTTGTTATCGGCTTTTTATCGGCTTGTTACAACCATTAAACAGGCTTGATGTAGCAGATAAAAAAATAGAAAGATACATCAGACTAAAAAGATAACGATACAACAGACTAAAAAAATATAGATATAACAGACTAAAAAAAATAAAAGCATATGTACTGGACACTTGAACTTGCGTCAAAGCTTGAGGACGCACCGTGGCCCGCCACGAAAGAGGAATTGATAGACTTCGCAATGCGCAGCGGCGCCCCGCTCGAGGTTATAGAGAACCTGCAAGAGATAGAGGACGAAGGCGAAATCTACGAATCAATAGAGGACGTCTGGCCCGACTACCCCAGCAAAGACGACTTCTTCTTCAACGAGGACGAGTATT
>CAJTYC010000003.1 GCA_910584185.1 uncultured Muribaculaceae bacterium | reverse complement strand
TTGTACCTCCGAGGGGAATCGAACCCCTATCTAAAGTTTAGGAAACTCCTATTCTATCCGTTGAACTACAGAGGCTCGTCCTCACCAATTATCGGCTCACATAAAGCCACAATGCCACTGCCCATAATGGCCGTCGGCTACTATGAGTCCGCAAAATTAGCTATTTTTTTTGATTTTTACAAATATTGCATCTCCTCTATTGCCTTTTTCACACCAAATTCATATTTTTGCATAAATTTTAACCCACCTCCCCCCTCAATGCCGGCTTAATTAACCCGAACCTCTCCCATGCTCTCCTCCATTACCCCCTCTTGGAGTTATTATTCCTCTTGGAGTTGTGTGAGGGCGGAAGCCCGAATCCATGTCCCTTTAACCAAGCCGGCTTAACGATACCAAAGACAATGAAACTCGCAATAATAGTGCCATGCTATAATGAGGAAGAGGCGCTCCCCCTCTCGGCTCCAAGGCTGCTCGATACCCTCGAGGAGATGACAGCCCATGGCCTCGTGTCGCCGCAAAGCTACATCCTGTTCGTCAACGACGGCAGCACGGACCGCACCTGGAGCATAATCTCTTCACTCCACGCATCCTCCACCCGCGTCAAGGGCCTCAACCTCGTCTCCAATGCAGGGCAGCAAAACGCCATCCTCGCCGGAATTTTCACAGCAGTGACCGAGATGCACCCCGGCTCTCGCCCCCACCCGGCAAGCCCCGACCCTGCAAGCATAGACAATCAGCAGCCGGTTGACGCGGTGATAACTATCGACGCCGACCTCCAGGACCCTCTCGATTGCATCCCGAAGATGGTGCGGGAGTTCCGCAATGGCTATGATGTGGTATATGGGGTGAGAAACTCCCGCAAGTCCGACTCGGCTTTCAAACGCCTCTCCGCCGAGTCTTTCTATAAGCTGCAATCGTCGCTCGGCCTGAAAACGGTGTTCAACCATGCCGATTTCCGGCTAATGTCGAGGCGCGTGGTGCTCGAACTCCGTAATTATGACGAACGGAACCTCTACCTGAGGGGCATCATTCCCATGATGGGTTACCCGCATTCATATGTGGAGTTGGAACGCCAACCGCGAAATGCCGGCAACTCAAAGTATTCGATCCCCAAGATGCTCGCGCTCGCTTTCGACGGCATCTCGTCGTTCAGCATACGCCCTATGTATCTCATACTCGCCTTAGGGGCCATCGCAATCGCAATCGCAATCGCAATAGCAATCTATGTCGTGGTGTCGCTATGCTCGGGCAATGTGGTGCCCGGATGGACTTCCCTGATGCTCTCCATTTGGCTCGTCGGAGGCATGATGATGGTCTCGATAGGGCTCGTGGGCCTATACGTGGGTAAGGTATACCTCGAGACCAAACACCGCCCAAGATACCACATCTCCGACTTTCTGAGCTAAAGCGGAAGAGCGGCCCTATTAGTGTCGAGCCCATTCTGCCTTCCCGTTGCCGTCCCCTCTACTTCCCCTAGCCTTCTCGTCGCTATCCCGTCGCGAAGCAGGGTGTCAAGTTTGTCGCGGCTGTGCCGCGGCCATCCCGAAGCGAAGCTCAAACATAAAAAAGGCGCCATGGAATTTCACAATCCCATAGCGCGGTGCTATTCATTGTAATTAGCCTTTTTTAATCTATATTTATTACCTACATCAAAATTCAATTCTTACATCATTGGTCCGATTGCGATTTTGTGATGCTACCTTCGCGGCAGGAATGAGTATCGCTCTCGAACTTTCACATTGCAAAATTACTACACCTAACACCCTTTTGCAAATGGTTCTAACAAAAATCTAAGTATTATCAAGAATTATAATGCAGGAAATCAAATATATAGTTGTAATAATAAGGCTAAAAAATCTAAACCTATTATAGGTTTTAAAATTTGGTTTTTCTTAAATTGACATAACTTCCCCCTCAAATTTCTCCGGATTCAGAGCCCTTCGTTTCAATTTAGAGCGATATGTGTAGACTGTCGATAGCGAGCATCTCAAGAAGTCTGCCATCTGCTCTCCGTCTCCGAGCCCTATCTTCATCAGGGCTAAGATGCGCAGCTCCGTATTGAGCCTCTCTCCGCTCTTGAGCACCACGCGACCGTCGGGCTGTAGAAGCTCGTTCACTTTATCGGCGAAGTTGGGATAGAGGTTCAATATGGCGTCATCAAATTTCTGATAAAACACTTTCAGCGTTTCTGACGACGCGTCTCCCTTGTCGAGTTTCTTCAAGATTCCTTTCACGTTTCCCTGCAGTGCGAGCGTGCGGAGGGTCAAATGGTATTTCTGGAGGTTGGAGATGGTCACCGAACAAAAGTCCATGAATAGACCGGCATACTCCTCGGCAGTGCGGTTTGACTTGCGCAGCTCTTTATTGGTCTCTGCCAGTGCATCGTTGGTCTGTTGCAGCCTCTCCGACATGGCACTCAGCTCCTCGTTGCTCTGATGCACCATCTTGTTGGCTCTCTTCACATGTCGCATCTGGCGCAATATTACGATGAGTCCGGTTATTGCCATGGCGAGAAGGAAGCTCGTGATGGCAATCAATGAACGTAAGTGTTTCTGCTGGTTTTTCTGCCGGGCCGCATAGGCGGAATCTATCACCGGGAGCATACGTCCCGATTGTGCTCCGCTCATGCTGGCAGCATAATATGTGGCATCATCAAGGCTCGACTTCATGTAGAGGTTGGCGCGTTCTATGTTGCCCTCCTCAAATACCATCGTGGCAAGCTCTCGCATGGCCATGTTCTCCTTTATGGCCCCTTTGATGTCGGAGATGACGGTCTTGGCGAGATATGCCTTCTGCATGTTTATGTCGGAAGTCTGCCCATAAACTCGGGCAAGCGTGGAGGCTATCACGGAGTATTCGCGTGTGCCGGGCATATATTTTTTCAGTTCCCCCTCCAGTCTGTGTTTCACCAACCCCGGGTCTTCGTGCATTGTCTCATCGGCCCAGTTCGTAAGGTATGCGAATGACCCGGGATCCGCCACGCGCATCAGCGAATCGGTATAGTTGCGCCTCGCTTCGCGGCTCTTGAAGGTGTATTCGCCTGCCGGCAGATATTCGGTCTCGTATTGGCTCAAGGCGCACAAGGTGCTGTAATATGCAGTCTTCAGGGCTGAGTCGAGCTCATTCTCATTAACTTTCGAGAGCATCTCGTGAGCCTCTGTGAAGAGTCCGGCATGGCTTGCTATGTCGGCTTTCTTAAGCATGAGGCGCATCTGGGTGTGCTTGTCTCCGCTCAGTTCTGCCAACTCGCGTGCCTCCTCCACATATTTCAGTGCGGAGTCGCATACATACGATTGATATTCCGATATCAAGTTGTCATAGACCACCAGCCGGCTCTGGTCGTTGTCTACCCGTGTCAGATTGCGCCGCAGTTGTTCGATACGCCGGTTTTTCTCAGTCTCGTAGATATGGCTGTGTCCTATCTCCTCATCCACCTCTGCATAGAGTTGCTCCAGATCGGGCGTGCCGTCCGCCGTTTTATGGCAGCCGGCCGCTGCCATTGTTATGACAGCGGCCGTGCTCATTATCATTAAGCGGCTTGTCACCGCTTTGTGCAGTCTGTTGATCATCACTCACATATCACGAGGTAGTGGTTCTTCTTGCCGCGCTGTATGTGGATGTATTTGCCGTCAAGCAGGGCATCTGCGCCGATGGTCGCGGCAGGGTCGGTCTCTTTTGCTTTGTTGACGCTAACACCACCTTGCTGTATCATCTTGCGGGCTTCTCCTTTCGAGGGGAAGATGGATGTCTTGGTGGCGACAAGCTCCAGCATGGGTATGCCGGCCTCTATCTCGGCTTTGCTCACCTCGAATGTCGGCACGCCGTCAAACACGTCGAGCAGTGTCCGCTCGTCGAGCTTGCGCAGTGCCTCGGCGGTGTTGTTGCCGAAGAGTATCGCGGAGGCCTCCACGGCTGCCTCGTAGTCTTTCTCGGAGTGCACCATGCAGGTAACCTCTTTTGCAAGGCGTTTCTGCATCGGACGCTTGCCGGGGTCGGCGGCATGCTCCTGCACCAGGGCCTCGATCTCTTCTTTGCTCAGCGATGTGAATATCTTAAGGTATTTCTCGGCATCGGCATCGCTCACATTCACCCAGAATTGGTAAAATTTGTAGGGTGACGTGCGTGCGGGGTCGAGCCAGATGTTGCCGCTCTCGGTCTTGCCGAATTTGCCGCCGTCAGCCTTGGTGATCAGAGGGCAGGTAAGAGCGTATGCCTCTCCGCCAAGCTTGCGGCGTATCAGCTCGGTGCCTGTGGTGATGTTGCCCCATTGGTCCGAACCGCCCAATTGCAGGCGGCATCCTTTCTCCTGGTAGAGGGTCAGGAAGTCGAAGCCCTGGAGCAATTGGTAGGTGAACTCCGTGAAGCTGAGGCCATCGCGTGCCTCGCCGTTGAGGCGTTTCTTCACTGACTCTTTGGCCATCATGTAGTTCACGGTGATGTGCTTGCCGATCTCGCGTGCGAAGTCAAGGAAGCTAACCCCCTTGGTCCAGTCGTAGTTGTTGACCATCTCGGCCTTGTTGGGCGCCTCGCTCTCGAAGTCGAGAAATTTCGACAGCTGTTTTTTGATTGCTTCTTGGTTGTGGCGGAGTGTGGCCTCATCGAGCAGGTTGCGCTCAAGCGATTTGCCTGACGGGTCGCCGATCATGCCGGTAGCTCCCCCTATCAGGGCCAACGGCTTGTGGCCGCAGCGCTGGAAGTGACGGAGCATCATCACGCCGCACAGGTGACCGATATGTAGTGAGTCGGCGGTAGGGTCTATGCCCAAGTAGGCCGTGGTCATCTCTTTTTTCAGTTGCTCTTCTGTGCCGGGCATCATGCTGTGGATCATCCCGCGCCAGCTAAGTTCTTCTACAAAGTCCATATCTTTCAGTTTTTTCAGTTTTTCAGTTTTTTCTAAGATACTCGAAGAGTGTCTCCCCCACTGCCCTGAGTGTCTCTTTGTCTATGTTGTCCATGTTGTCGTCCATGGTGTGCCAGGTGGGGCAGAAGCCTCCCCTATAGTCTATTATGTCTATCGCCGGTATGCCTGCCTTGATCAGCTCCACATGGTCGTCGGTGATGGCTCCCCCTATCTTGCGCGGGAATTTCGCCGAGTGCCCGGCCCGGGCGGCCGCCGACCGTATAGCGTCATCTATCTCGGGCGCGTTGCTGCGCGACAGGTATTCTGCCGGAAATTCTGCACCGATGCCTCCCACCATGTCGAGAAGTATCGCTCGCGATGGCTTGTAGCCCGGTTTGATGGGATGTGCGGCGAAGTATCTCGCCCCCATGGCCCAGCTCTCGTCATCTCCCTCTGTGCCATAGTCTTCGCAGTCCACGAAGAGTATGTCTATTCCTTTGTCGGGCTGTGCCGCGCCGAGCATCCGCGCGGTCTCGAGCAGTACGCCCACGCCGCTCGCTCCGTCGTTGGCCCCGTCTATCGCTTTTTTGCGGTTGGCGGCTGTGGCATCCTGGTCGGCCCACGGTCTTGTGTCGTAGTGGGCCAATAGCAATAGCCGGTCGCTCTTATCGGGCTTGTAGCTCCCCATTATGTTGGTCATCGGCAGCTCGGTGCCGTCGAAGGCTTTTAACTTGGCGTGCTGGAGTGTAACCTCGGCCCCATGTCGGCGAAGTTCCCTCTCAAGCCATGCCGATGTCTTGGCGTGAGACTCGCTCCCCGGCACGCGTGGCCCGAAACTGACCTGCGTGGCCACGTAGCTGTAAGCGCTGTCGGCATCAAAGCGTATATCTTCTGCTGCTGTGCTGTCGGTAGGGGCGATTGCCGCGCTGTCTGCTGTGTCGCTCTCACCTGAGGCTGCCTGGCCTGTGGCGCCCCCGCAATTGCCGAGCATCACAAGTCCCATTATAATTATTCCTATTTTATGCACTTTTTATTCTGTTTTCTTTGTTTGGCTTTTGTTATCGATGTGCCAAGTTGTTGTTTGCACGCGATAAGTAATGACTAAATTTAAAATGACTCATTACTTATAGGCAAAATTACAAAAAAATTTGCAATAATAAGATATATCAACATTTCGTTTTATAATTATGGTTTCTATCAAGCGCCGTTGGGCCGCAGTCATACGGCTTATGCCGATTTTGTTTTGTTTCTTCCTGTTGTTAGCCTCGTGCGGCACCAAGAAGAACACTCCCTTGTCGCGCCAGTGGCAGGCTTTCAACACGCGTTATAACGTGTATTTCAACGGTAAGACTCATTTCGATGAGCAGCTGAAGACGATGGAGGGCCAGTATCAGGATGATTACACGCGCCTGACGCTCATACATCCTGCCGAGGCTAAGGCTGACCCGAAGCGTCCTCAGCCTTCGGGCGATTTCAACCGCACCATCGAGAAGATGCAGAAGTCTATCCAGCTCCATTCTATCAAGAAGAAACCGAAGAAGAAGGGGAGCTCGCCTAAGGAGAAGGCTTTCCGCGCGCGCGATGAGTTCAACCCTTTCCTCCACAATTCCTGGCTCACCATGGCAAAGGCGCAGTATTACAATGGCGATTTCTCGGGCGCTGCCGCCACTTTCCTCTATATATCTAAGCATTTCACGTGGTTGCCGAAGGTTGTCACGGAGGCGAGGCTCTGGATGGGACTCTCTTATTGTGCGCTCGACTGGACTTATGAAGCCGAAAATGCCCTGCATCTCGTCAAGGAGAAGGATTTGCAGTCTAACTATCTGAAGAATCTCTACAATCTCGCTTGGGGAGACTATTATGTTCGCACTTCTGATTATAAGAAGGCTATCCCTTTTCTCTCCAATGCTGTGAAGTATGCCCACGGCACCCAGAAAAACCGTCTTTGGTTTCTGCTCGGCCAGCTTTATTCTAATGTGGGCAGCAAGCGTGAGGCTTATAATGCTTTCAAGAAGGCGGGCTCGGGCGCTTCGACCGACTATCGCACGAAGTTTAACGCCCGCATCAAGCGTTCTGAGGTCTTCGAGGGCTCAAATGTAAAGGGTGAGGTCAATTCGTTGAGGGCCATGACCCGTTACGCCCGAAATAAGGAGTTTCTCGACCAGATATATTATGCCATAGGCAATCTATATCTCTCGCGCCGCGACACAACCGCCGCTATCGAAAATTATCTCCTCGCCGTGCAGAAGTCCACACGCAATGGCATAGACAAGGCTCTCGCACAGCTCGCCCTCGGCAATCTCTATTTCGCCCAAGGTGAGTATGTCAAGGCCCAGCCTTGCTATTCGGAGGCTGTGCCTCAGCTCCCGGAGTCTTATCCTGACTATAAGATGCTGAAACGCCGCAGCGATGTGCTCGACGAACTCGCCACGTATGCCGGCAATGTGGAGCTGCAAGACTCGCTCCTGACCCTCGCGAAGCTCTCTCCCGATGAGCAGCGCAAGGTGGCCGAGCGTCTCGCCAAGGAGCTTATAGAGAAGGAGAAGAAGGAGGCGGAGGATGCCAAGCGTGAGGAGTATCTCGCTGAGCAGGAGGGCAAAGGTCAGGATGGCATTAACAAGAATGATGCCCCCGCAAGTTCGTTCATGCTTAATTCCGACAAGTCGTGGTATTTCTACAACACCATGACCAAAAACCAGGGCAAGACGGAGTTCCAGCGCCGTTGGGGCGCCCGTAAGCTCGAGGATGACTGGCGCCGACGCAATAAGACCACTTTCTCGCTCGACCAGGAGCCGGAGTCTGACGACGATGAGCTTTCCTCCGACTCTATTGCCACCGACCCGTCGCTCACCCCGGAGCAGCAGGAGGAGCAGAAGAAGCAGCTCGAAGCTGAGAATGACCCCCACCAGCCTGAGTATTATCTGAAGCAAATACCTAAGACGGAGGAGGAGATTGCCACGGCCAATGATGTTATTCAGGAGGGACTCTACAATGAGGGCATAATCCTGAAGGATAAGCTGGAGGATTATCCGGCAGCCCGCAAGGAGTTCGACCGGCTCCTCGCACGTTACCCCGACAATGTTTATCGCCTCGATGTCTATTATAATATGTATCTGATGGCGGTCCGCTCTAACCAGAAGGAGGTGGCGGAGCGTTGGCGTGCGTTGATTCTCGCTGATTTCCCGGAGTCGCCTTACGGCCTGGCCATGCGCGACCCCAATTATTTCGACAATCTCCGCCGCATGAATGAGGTGCAGGAGGAGCTGTATCAGCGCGCCTACAATGCCTATCTGGCCAACGATAATGCCGCCGTGCATCGCATCACCGACGACATGCAGCGAGATTACCCGCTCTCTAAGATTTTGCCGAAGTTCTTGTTTATCAATGCTCTCTCTTATCTTACTGACAATGATAATGAGAAGTTCAAGGAGCAACTCACCTCGCTGCTTGATAAGTATCCCGACACTGACATGACCGACATGGCGGGCGGCATCCTGCGTGGCCTCAAGGCCGGCCGTGTGCCTCACGCCGGCCTCTCTAATTCGCGTGGCATGATTTGGGATATGCGTCTCTCTAACGATTCTCTGCCGACTGCTGCCGACGGACAGCCGGCCAATTTCGAGCGTGACCCGAACGCCCCGCAGTATCTCGTGCTCGCTTTCCCAAGAGATTCGGTGAGCGCAAACCAGCTCCTCTATGACGTGGCCCGCTTCAATTTCTCTTCGTTCGTTGTCCAGGATTTCGACCTCGAACCGATGAGCTTCGGCAACGTGGGCCTCCTCGTGGTCAAGGGCTTCAACAATCTGAAGGCTCTCGAACATTACCGCTCCGTCATGGCCGAAAAGGGCTTTGCCCTCCCCGATGGTGTGAGGCCAATCATGATCAGCAAGAGCAATTTTGAACTTCTCCTGCGCGAGGGACGTTCTTTTGAAGAGTACTTCCGCTTCGAAGAATCTCCCGAACAACCGCAATTGCCGGAGCAGCAAGCCGACGAGCAGCAAGCCGACGAGCCGGAAGATGACGAGCAAGAAAATCAGGCACCTGAAGACCGGAAGCAGCAAAATCAGGAGCAAGAAGAAAATCAACCAATCCCCGAAACTGAACTACCCCGCGAGGGTGAAGGGGAATAACCCAAAAAGCCATGGATAAAATTCTCTGGGCTGACGATGAGATTGATCTCCTAAAGCCCCACATACTTTTTCTGAAGACAAAAGGTTACGACCTCACCACTGTCTCCAACGGTCGCGACGCCATAGATGCCCTCGACAATGACTCTTTCTCGTTAGTACTCCTTGACGAGAACATGCCCGGCATATCCGGACTCGAGACTCTCGACATAATTAACCAGCGTCACCCCGATATCCCCGTAGTGATGATAACAAAGTCGGAAGAGGAAAACATAATGGACCAGGCAATAGGCAACCGCATAGCCGATTATCTGATCAAACCGGTCAACCCCAACCAGATTCTCCTATCTATAAAGAAGAATCTCCACAGCCGCGAAATCGTAAACGAACAGGCCTCCTCTGACTATCGCCAGGAGTTCACCTCTCTATCTTCGGTAATCAATTCCGCTTCGTCGGTCGAGGAGTGGATGGATGTTTACCGCCAGCTCGTGCGCTGGGAAATCAAGCTCACCGAGACCGACAATCCAATGGCGGAGATGCTCCTGATGCAGAAACGTGATGCCAACTCAAATTTCTGCAAGTTCGTGAAGCGCAATTATGAGTCGTGGGTCACTACCGACAACCATCCGCTCATGAGTCATGAGGTGTTCCGCCGCCGCGTCTTCCCTCTGCTCGATGCCGGCGATAAGGTCTGCTTTTTCCTTATCGACAATTTCCGCCTCGACCAGTGGCGCGTGCTGCAGCCTATCGTGTCGGAGTGGTTCAATGTCTCGGAGGATATGTACACCACAATCCTCCCGACTTCCACACAGTATGCCAGAAATGCAATCTTCGCAGGCCTGATGCCTTACGACATACACGGCATGTATCCCCAGCTATGGGTGGAGGAGGATGAAGATGAGGGCCTGAATATCCACGAGGCTGAGCTGATTCAGACCCAGCTCGATCGTTTCCGCCGCAATGAGAAGTTCTCTTACACGAAGCTCAACGATTCTTCGGCTTGCGAGAAGTTCGTGCAGCGTCTCAATGCCACTAAGGAGCTCCCGCTCCAGGTGGTGGTCCTCAATTTCATCGACATGCTGTCGCACGCACGCACGGAGTCGAAGATGATCCGCGAACTCGCCAACAATGATGCCGCTTACCGCTCCATCACGGAGTCCTGGCTCCGCCATTCAAGTGCCGCCGACATCTTCCGCCGTCTCGCCGATCTCGGTTACAAGGTGATAGTGACAACCGACCACGGCACAATCCAGGTCGATAACCCGATCAAGGTGGTGGGCGACCGAAACACCAACACCAATCTCCGATATAAGTGCGGCAAGAACCTGAGCTACAACCCCAAGCAGGTTTACGAGATACACAACCCCAAAAAGTTCGGCCTCCCGGCCCCAAATATCTCCAGCTCTTTCATCTTCGCCCTGAATGAGGATTTCTTCTCATACCCCAACAATTACAATTACTACGTGCAATACTACAACGGCACTTTCCAGCACGGCGGCATATCTATGCAAGAGATGTTGGTGCCCCTCGTCACTTTGACACCTAAAGGCTAAGGGCCAAAATACCTCTCTAATTTCGCTGCCCGTAGTGGTGCCGGCAAGGAAGCCTGAAATGATGAAAAAATGAAGCAAAAAAGAGTCCTACCCTTATTTCTAATCATGATAGCCTCCCTGATTGCAGCTGCAATGACTCCGGAGGCCAAAAGAAGCTTCGACGCGTTCTGCAAGCGTGCCGAGGCCGGCGACCCTGCGGCCCTGTTCCGCTTATCGGCAATCCTCGAAAAGGGCTACGACTCGATTCCCCCCGACTCAACAACTGCCCTTAAGCTCGTGCAGAAGGCTGCTGAAGCCGACTATCCGCCGGCCCTAAACTATCTCGGCTATCTCTACGGCTCCGGCTATGTGGTGGGCCGAGACACCCTGATCAAGGCCAACAAGGATTCGATGATTTCCTATCTAACAAGAGCCGCCGACCGAGGTGACCAAAAGGCCATCTCCAATATGGCCTACCTTCTGCTGAAATCAAACAGCCAAGACTCGGTGGCCGACTCCACCCTCCAGGCAAAGGCATACGCCCTTTTAGGTCACGCCTACTCCCACGGTATAGGCGTGACCTACGACCACGCGGAAGCAAACCGCTGCTTCGCAAAGGCCGCCCTGCTCGGCGACCCGGCAGCAGCCTTTATAATAGCAGAAACCCTGGAAATATTCCCGGACGCAGTATCCTCACTCCTACCCCCGGAAGAAGCAGCGAAAATGCCCGACGCAGCAACCCTAAGGGGGCAAGCGGCCAAAGCCGGAATAACCACCTCCGACCAAGCAACCAAGGCCCTCCTCCCCTAAGCCCAAAGCATCAGCTTTTGTTCTGTGAGGGCGCGAAGCGCCCGCCCCAAGGAAGCAAAAGGAGCCCCCTGGCCCAAGCTGCATAGCGGTTTTGCAGTGTGTGAGCGCAAAGCGCGAATCCCACCAAAAAAATTAATAATTGCCGTTTCGCAGATTTTTGCTAACTTTGCAAGTTGATAACAAGCTAATGTCATGACTCACAAGTATGATTATCTCGTAATAGGCTCCGGCATCGCCGGCATGTCGTTCGCCCTCAAGGCTGCCCGCCGTGGCAATTCTGTGGCTATAATATGCAAATCAACTCTCGATGAGGCAAATACAAACTTCGCCCAAGGCGGCGTAGCCTCCGTTACTAATCTCGAACTCGACAACTTCGAAAAGCATATCCACGACACTATGGTCGCCGGCGACTGGCTCTCCGACCCCGCAGCCGTGGAGCAGGTGGTAAAAAATGCCCCGGAGCAAATCCGAGAGCTGCTCTCTTGGGGCGTTGACTTCGACAAGAAGCCTGATGGCTCTTTCGACCTCCACCGCGAAGGCGGACACTCCGAATTCCGAATTCTCCACCATGCCGACAACACGGGCGCGGAGATTCAGCAAAGCCTAATAAAGCGCATCCTCGCCGACCCCAATATCGATGTCTTCGACCACCGATTCGCTGTCGAAATCATCACCGAGCACCACCTCGGCCGCATCGTGACACGCCGCACCCCCGACATCACCTGCTTCGGTGCATACATCCTTAACGAGGAAACGGGCTCTGTAGATACCTTCCTCGCACGTGTCACAGTTATGGCCACCGGCGGCATAGGCGCCGTATACGGCGCCACCTCCAACCCCCTCGTCTCCACCGGCGACGGCATCGCCATGGTATACCGTGCCAAGGGCACCGTCAAGGATATGGAGTTCATCCAGTTCCACCCAACGGTGCTATACCACCCCGGCGACCGCCCCTCGTTCCTTATCACCGAGGCGATGCGTGGCTACGGCGCCGTGCTCAAGAATATTCACGGCGAGGAGTTCATGCAAAAATATGACCCACGTTTATCTCTCGCCCCACGCGACATAGTGGCCCGTGCCATAGACTCCGAAATGAAGCAGGCCGGCTCCGACCATGTCTATCTCGACGTATCCCACAAGGACCCGGAGGAGACCAAACACCATTTCCCGAACATCTACGAGAAGTGCCTCTCGCTCGGCATCGATATCACCAAGGATATGATTCCGGTGGCCCCGGCCGCTCACTATCTCTGCGGCGGCATCAAGGTCGACCTCAACGGAGAAAGCTCAATCAAGCGTCTATATGCCATAGGCGAATGCTCCTGCACAGGCTTGCACGGCGGCAACCGCCTCGCCTCAAATTCGCTGATTGAAGCTGTGGTATATGCCGACGCTGCAGAGAAGCACGCCTCCACGCTTGTCAACGGTTATGACTTCCGCACCGATGTGCCCGACTGGAACGACGAAGGCACCGAGCACCCCGACGAACTCGTGCTGATCACCCAAAGCGAAAAGGAGGTCGCCCAGATCATGAGCTATTACGTAGGCATAGTGCGCTCTGACCTCCGCCTGAAACGCGCCTGGAACCGCCTCGACATCCTCTACAAGGAGACCGAAGAGCTATTCCGCCGTTCCAAGCCGACACGCCAGCTCTGCGAGCTCCGCAATATCATCAACATAGCATACCTCGTGATGCGCCAAGCCCTCGAACGCAAAGAGTCGCGAGGCCTCCACTACACAGTAGACTATCCCCACCCCTAAAACAGGCACCCTTATTAGCAGCCGGGCTCCCCGGCCCCCCGCCCCGGCCGCCCGGCAATCTTTTTGCTTTTTGCAAGCGTTATATAAGAATGAAAAAAACTTTCTTTTTAATTTTGGCCCTGACCTTCTCGTCGGTGGCATTCTTCAGCCTCGCCAACAAGAGCGGTGATGCTGCACTCGGACGCAACCTCGTCACCTTCAACGCGATTGTGCAGGAACTCCAGAACAACTACGTAGACTCCCTGCAGCCCGATGTGGCCTTCAAGCAAGCCATTGCCGCTCTCCTCGAGACCGTAGACCCCTACACCGAGTATTACCCCACCGACGACCAGGAAATGCTCCAGAAAATGACCACCGGCGAATACGGCGGCATTGGCTCATACCTGATGGACCGCGACAGCTCCACCTACATCTCCGCACCTATGGAGGGCACCCCGGCCGCAAAAGCCGGCATACGTGCCGGCGACCGAATCCTCAAGGTGGACTCGCTCGATGTCTCAAGAAAGCTCTCTTCCGACGTAACCAAGGTGCTGAGAGGCCGCCCCAACACCCCGGTCACTATAACGCTGCAGCGCCCCTACGCCACCGACTCAATCATCACAGTGACGCTGACCCGTGAACTCCTGCAGCAGCCCTCGGTGCCATATTTCAATGTCATAGGCAACACCGGCTACATCCAGCTCACATCGTTCATCAATAAGTCGCCGGCTGAGGTGAAGACCGCCCTCGAGTCGTTCAAGGCAAACCCGGAAGTCAAGAATATCGTAATCGACCTCCGGGGCAACGGCGGCGGTCTCGTGGAGAGCGCCGTGGAGATTCTCGGTTTCTTCCTCCCCAAAGGCACCGAAGTGGTCCGCACCAAAGGGCGTGACGATGCCGCCGACCGTGTCTATAAGACAACCCACTCCCCGATTTTTCCCGACATGCCGCTCGCCATTCTAATCGACGGTGCCACAGCCTCAGCATCTGAGATTCTCGCAGGTGCCGTGCAAGACCTCGACCGCGGAGTGCTGATAGGCTCACGAAGCTTCGGCAAAGGCCTTGTGCAATCCACACGCCCCCTCCCCTTCTCCGGAGTGCTGAAAATTACAGTGGCAAAATACTACACCCCATCGGGACGTCTGATACAGGCCCTCGACTACGCACACCGCAACCCCGACGGCTCCGTGTCAAGAAGACCCGACTCGCTCACCAATGTCTACAAAACCCTGAATGGCCGCACCATCCGCGACGGTGGCGGCCTGCAACCCGACTCAGTGATAGACTGGGGCAAGACCTCACGCCTTGTCTACAACATCGTGCGCGACAACTGGAGCTTCGATTATGCCACAAAATTCGCTGCCGAGCACCCCACCATTGCCCCTGCCGACAAGTTCGTGATTACCGACGAGATATATGCCGACTTCAAAAAGAGCATCGACCCCAAGCGCTTCAAATATGACCGTGTCATGGAAGACGCCATGAAGCAGCTCCGCGAGATTGCCGGCCAGGAAGGTTACATCAACGACACCACGACTGCAGCCTTCGACACCCTCCAGAATCTGCTCGTGCACAATCTCGACCACGACCTCGATACCCACCGCGAGGAAATCACCGAGTATCTCGGCTCGGAGATTGTGGGCCGCTATTATTACGACAAGGGGAAGTCGGCCTACGTTATCCCGGGCGATAAGGCTTTCAAGGTAGCCGCTTCAATCCTCAATTCGCCCGAATATTACAAAATACTCCACAAGAAATGACCCTTCTCGAAGCCGACAGGCTTTTCATATCATCTTCTCGCCTCGATGCCGTCAAGTCGCTGCTGCAGCGCAAGTCGGAGTCGAGGTTGGCTTTTACCGGGCTGACGGGCAGCGCCCCGGCCATGCTCTTCGCCGCGCTCGCCGCCGACCCCACGCCTCTCCCTATCCTCCTCGTCGTGGCCGACGACCTCGAGCAGGCGGGTTATATATATAATGATATAAGGAATATAGCGGGCGAGCAGGCAGTAGCCATATTCCCCTCCGGTTATAAGCGTAGCATCCGTTTCGGCCAGGCTGACCCTCCTTCGCGCATACTTCGCGCCGACACGCTCGAGCGTGTGCTTGCCTCTTCGGCGGTAGCTCACCCTAAGGCGAAGACGGCCTCCGGCTTGCGCTGCATCGTCTCTTATCCCGAAGCCCTCGCCGAGCAGGTGGCCGACCGCAAGGATGTCTCCGATTCCACTGTCGCGCTGCATGTCGGCATGAAGGTGGATATGTCTGATGTGGTGAAGCGCCTGATTGACCTCGGCTTCAATTCAGTGGAGTATGTCTACGAACCCGGTCAGTTCGCACGTCGGGGCTCCATTCTCGACATCTATTCTTTCTCCGGCGAACTCCCTTACCGCCTCGATTTTTTTGACGATGAGATTGACTCCATTCGTATCTTCAATGTGGAAACGCAGCTCTCCGAAAACCAAGTCGAGTCGGTGTCCGTGTTACCCTCTTCATCGGGCGAGACCTCTCGCGGTGTATCGCTCTTGGAGTTTATCGGCGATAATCTCGTCATCGCTGCCCGCGATTTCAATTTCATAACCTCGCGCATAAGCGACATTGCCGCCGAGCAGTTCTCGGAGTCTGCCCTTATAGCCGACGAGGGCGACCCGGATGCCCTCAAGAAGGTCGTCGACCCGGACGTTTTCGCCAAGCAATTGCAGGCTGCAAGGCAGCTCTCCATAGCCCCGACATCCTCAGCCCAAGCCCAGCCCTCTGCCTCAATCGCTTTCAATACCTCGCTCCAGGCTCTTTACCATAAGAATTTCACCATCATAGCCGAGTCGTTCTCGAAGTTTCTCGCCGATGGCTACAAGATACTACTCCTCTCAGATTCTGCTTATCAGGCCGACCGCCTGAAGTCTATCTTCACCGACCGTGGCGACAAGATATCCTTCTCTCCTGTCTCCGCAACTCTGCACGAGGGTTTCATAGACCACGATGCGAAGGTCTGCTTCTTTACCGACCACCAGATTTTCGACCGCTTCCACAAGTACAGCCTCCGCTCCGACAAGGCCCGTGCCGGCAAACTCGCCCTCTCCATCAAGGAGCTGAACCAAATCGAAATAGACGACTACATAGTCCACATAGACCATGGCATAGGACGCTTCGGCGGACTTGTGAAGACCGACATAAACGGACGCCCGCAGGAGATGATTAAGGTCTTCTTCCAAGACAACGCTCTCGTGCTCGTCTCAATCCATGCCCTCCATAAGCTCTCAAAGTATCGCGCCAAAGATGGCATTCCTCCCAAGATAAGCAAACTCGGCGGCGGAGCATGGCAGCGCATGAAAGACCGCACCAAGGCAAAGATGAAGGATATGGCTCGCGAGCTTATATCTCTCTATGCCAAGCGTCGCACCCTCAAAGGTCACGCCTTTGCCCCCGACTCTTACCTGCAGCATGAACTCGAGGCAAGCTTCATCTACGAGGACACCCCCGACCAGCTGAGGGCGACCCAAGCCGTCAAGAATGACATGGAGCTTCCAAAGCCCATGGACCGGCTCGTATGCGGCGACGTCGGCTTCGGCAAAACCGAGATAGCCGTCCGCGCTGCCTTTAAGGCTGCCGCCGACTCCAAGCAAGTTGCCGTGCTTGTACCCACCACAGTGCTCGCACTGCAGCATTACAACACTTTCGCATCACGCTTGAAAGACCTCCCGGTCCGCGTGGAGTTCATCTCGCGCGCCAAAAAAACAAAAGAACTTAAGCAGATTCTCGCTGACCTCGAGGCCGGCAAGATTGATATCATCATAGGCACACACAAACTCATCGGCAAGTCTGTGAAGTTCAAGGATCTAGGCCTCCTTATCATCGACGAGGAGCAGAAGTTCGGCGTTGCCGTTAAAGAGAAACTAAAGCAGCTGAAGGCCAACATCGACACGCTTACCATGTCGGCTACCCCCATTCCCCGAACTCTCCAGTTCTCGCTGATGGGCGCACGCGACCTCAGCTCCCTCAATACCCCGCCGGCCAACCGCCAGCCCATAAACACTGCCGTAAGCTCGTTCGACGAGGATGTAATCCGCGAGGCAATAGAGTTCGAACTCTCACGCAACGGCCAGGTCTTCTTCGTCTCTAACCGCATAGAAAACCTCAACGAACTCGAAGTCAAGCTAAGACGCCTCGTGCCGGGCATAAGGATAGTCGTGGCTCACGGCCAGATGCCCCCCGAAAAACTCGAACAGGCGATAGTGGACTTCACCAATCACGACTACGACGTGCTACTCTCCACCACCATTGTAGAGAACGGCATAGACATGCCAAATGTCAACACCATCATAGTCAACAATGCCGACCGCTTCGGCCTCTCCGAACTGCACCAGCTCCGTGGCCGCGTAGGACGCTCCAACCGCAAGGCGTTCTGCTATCTGCTCGTCACCCCCGGCAAACCCCTCACACCCGTGGCAAGAAGAAGACTGCAAGCCATAGAAAACTTCTCCGACCTCGGTTCCGGCATACACATCGCCATGCAGGACCTCGATATTCGCGGCGCCGGAAACCTCCTCGGCTCCGAACAGTCCGGCTTCATAGCCGACCTCGGATACGAAGCATATCAGCAGATACTTAAAGAAGCCGTGACCGAACTAAAGACAGAAGAGTTCGGCGACACATTCACCGACATAAGCGACGGTCGAGAAGAAGAATTCGTCAACGATGTCTCGATAGAGTCAGACCTCGAACTCCGCCTGCCCCCCAACTACGTGCCCCAAGAAAGCGAAAGAATATCACTCTACCGCTCCCTCGACGCAATGGAACGCACCGAACAAGTAGAAGATTTTCGCAAAAATCTAATTGACCGCTTCGGCCCCATACCCCAAGTCTCGGAAGAGCTGATAAAGGTAGTACCCTTGCGAATAGCCGCAAAGCGTCTTGGCATAGAACGCATAGTGTTGAAAAACAACCTGATGCGACTATACTTCGTAAACGACGACAACAAAGCCTACTACCAGTCACCGGCATTCGGTCGAATCCTAAACTTCCTCCAATCCAACCCCAAAAGGGCAACCCTGAAAGACATCCCCTCAAAAACGCAAGGAGCAAGCCCAACCCACGCGATGATAGTGAGCGAAGTCCCCTCAGTATCAGAAGCCCTCGCAATACTGACTCAAATCCAAACCCTAACCCCACTATAAAGGGCCGATAAGACCACCCGGTCCCACCAGCCCTATCAGCCCTATCAGCCCAATTAGCCCAATTAGCCCAATTAGCCCTATTAGCCCTATTAGCCTTATTAGCCTTATCTGCCCTATTAGCCCTATTAGCCCAATTGGCCCTATTAGCCCTATCAGCCCAAATTACTTAGCCTCTTTCTGAAGAATATCGCGAATTTCAGTAAGAAGCTTCTCCTCAGCAGTAGGCTCAGGTGCGGGAGCAGGAGCCTCCTCCTCAGCCTTCTCCTTCTTCATGAACTTCATCGTATAACGAAGAGCCACAAAGATACAAAGCGCGATAATCAAGAAATCAACGATATTCTGTATAAACAAGCCATAATTGATAGCAACTTCCTCTACAGCAGCCTGACCTTCAGCGGCAGCGCGCCCCTCAGTGATCACATACTTCAGATTCTTATAACCATCACCACCGGTAATGACCGATATCACAGGCATAATGATATCATTAACCAGCGAAGTCACGATCTTGCCGAAAGCGCCACCGACGATAACACCTACAGCCATATCGACAACATTTCCCTTAAGAGCAAAAGCCTTAAAATCTTCAATAAATTTTCCCATAATTATAAAAAATAGTTAAACCTAAAAATCAGAACAACCACCCCACTCCCCAAGTTCACCAAAGACCTCCCAAAAGACCACCAAAAGACCACCCAAAAAAACACCCCACCAAAGTAAGAACCCGGAGTAAGAAGCCGGCAAAGGGTGTTAAGTTTGTCGCGGCTATGCCGTGGCCAAGCCAAGCCAGCCAAGCCAAGCAAAAGCAAAAGCCAAAACAGCAAAAGCCAAGTAAAACCCAAGCTGCATTGCGGTTTTGGCGGCGTGTGAGCGCAAAGCGCGAAAATTTTATATCTTTTTTAATTAAATTTTATTTTTCCAACATACAAAATTGCAATTTTTTTAGTAATTTTGCAACATAATCAGAAGATAACTGCGGCAAAGCCCCGAAAAGCAAACCCGCATCTATCCCCGATTATCCTAAAATTATACTGAATTACAAGAATTTAACCCTATAATTTAAAAATCTAAGTAATGACAAAGATTGGTATTAACGGATTTGGCCGCATCGGTCGTTTCGTTTTCCGTGCCTCTACTAAGAGAGAGGACATCGAGGTTGTCGCTATCAACGACCTCCTTCCCGTTGACTATATGGCCTACATGCTGAAGTATGACACTATGCACGGTCGTTTCGACGGTACTGTTGAATATGACCTCGAGAAGAGCCTCCTCATCGTCAATGGCAAAGAAATCAAGGTTTCTGCTTGCCGCGACCCCAAGGAAATCGCATGGGGCGAAAAGGGCGCTGAATACGTGGTTGAATCTACCGGTCTCTTCCTCACTAAGGAAAAAGCTCAAGGTCACATCGACGCCGGCGCTAAATACGTGGTTATGTCTGCTCCCTCTAAGGACGACACCCCCATGTTCGTTTGCGGTGTGAACCAGAACTCTTACGTTAAGGGCACTCAGTTCGTATCTAACGCTTCCTGCACAACCAACTGTCTCGCTCCTATCGCTAAGGTGCTCAACGACAGCTTCGGCATCGTGGAAGGCCTCATGACTACTGTACACTCTACCACCGCTACTCAGAAGACTGTAGACGGTCCCTCTATGAAGGACTGGCGTGGTGGCCGTGCCGCTTCTGGCAACATCATCCCCTCTTCTACCGGAGCTGCTAAGGCTGTGGGTAAAGTTATCCCCGAGCTCAACGGCAAACTCACCGGTATCTCTATGCGTGTCCCCACTCTCGACGTTTCTGTAGTTGACCTCACTGTCAACCTCAAGAACGGCGCTACAAAGGAGCAGATCTGCGCTGCCATGAAGGCTGCTGCTGAAGGCGAACTCAAAGGCGTACTCGCTTACACTGAAGACGCTGTAGTTTCTTCTGACTTCCTCGGCGACGCTCACACTTCAATCTTCGACGCCAACGCCGGTGTTTACTTGACTGACAAGTTCGTCAAAGTAATCAGCTGGTACGACAACGAGATCGGTTACTCAAACAAGGTGCTCGACCTCATCGCTCACATGGCTAAAGTGAACGGCTAATCAGCCCTACATCGAAATTCCCAGGGAGACGCCCACACCGGGCGCCTCCCTTTTTCTTAAAGTGCCAAGCCCTCCCCTCTATCCCGCGAAGTCGTGGAGTTGTGTGAGGGCGGAAGCCCTCATCTGTGTCCCAAGCCGACCGGATAAAAAAAGCTGCATAGCGCTTTTGCAGGAGTGTGAGCGCAAAGCGAGAAAACCAAAAAAACAAAAAATCATGAAAAAACCAATCTTAGTAGTCTCAACTGGAGCAGGCATAAGCGCCGAGTCTGGCATAAAGACCTTTCGCGACGCAGACGGCCTATGGGAAAATTACCCGGTGATGCAAGTATGCTCGGCCGACGGCTTCCGCCGAGACCCGGCCCTCGTCCACAAGTTCTACAACGACCGCCGCCGTCAGCTCGTCAACGCCACCCCCAACGCCGCACACAAAGCGTTCGTAGACCTCGAACGCCATTTCGACGTCTACATAATCACCCAAAACGTCGACGACCTCCACGAACGCGCAGGCTCATCTAAAATCCTCCACCTGCACGGCGAGCTGATGAAAATGCGCTCCACCATCGACCCCAATTACACAGAGCCTCTCGATATAGACCACCTCGAAACATCGCCCGAGACCCGTGGCCGCAACGGCCACCCCATGCGTCCACACATAGTCTTCTTCCAAGAGCCTGTCCCCAACATGGAAAAAGCAGTAAGTATAGTGGAAAAAGCCGATATCTTCGTAGTAATAGGCACCTCACTCGTGGTCTACCCCGCAGCTGCCCTCATCAACTATGTCCACCCCGGTGTCCCAATCTATTACATCGACCCAAATCCGGCCGATACCTCAGCTTTCCACGGCGTCACAGTAATCCCCGAAAAGGCAACTCAGGGCATGAAAACCCTCGAGCATATGCTCCTGAAAAAATAAGAACCCATCTCCCAATCCTCCCCGCTCTCCCAAATCCCAAAAACAAATACAACCGGCCCTCTGCCAAAATCCCTTTGGCCGGAGGGCTGCTTTTTTATCCACAAAAATTTCCAAATCCCAAAAATTTACCTTATCTTTACACTCATCAACCGTTACAAAATGAAATTCAAAAGAATATTACTCAAATTGTCAGGCGAATCGCTCGCAGGAGCGCAAGGCCATGGCATTGATACTAACCGCCTTAACGAATACGCTGCCCAAATCAAGCAAATGGTCGATGCCGGCGTCCAGATTGGTATCGTAATAGGTGGTGGAAACATCTTCCGCGGCCTCTCCGGTGCGTCCGAAGGCTTCGACCGAGTCAAAGGTGATCAGATGGGTATGCTCGCCACCGTAATCAACTCGCTCGCCCTCAGCTCAGCCCTCGAGGCTATAGGCCAGCCCGCGAAAGTCCTTACCGCAATCGGTATGTTCCCTATCGGAGAGCCCTATTCCAAATGGAAAGCTATCGAGACTATCGAAAACGGTGGCGTGGCAATAATCTCATGCGGCACCGGCAACCCCTACTTCACCACCGACACCGGCTCAGCTCTCCGCGCCATCGAAATCGAAGCTGAAGTCATGATGAAGGGAACACGTGTCGACGGTGTATACACCGCCGATCCCGAAAAAGACCCCAACGCCGTCAAATTCAACGAAATCTCCTACGACGAAGTCCTCGCCCGCGGCCTTAAAGTTATGGATCTTACCGCCACGGCCCTCTGCAAGGAAAACAAAATGCCGATTTATGTCTTCAACATGGACATACCGGGCAACCTAAAACGTGCCCTCGATGACGAACCGGTAGGTACATTAGTAACCCTCTAACACCCAATATAATATGGAAGTAAAAGAATATCTCCAGAATGCCGATGACTCCATGCAGCTCGCCGTGGAATATCTTGACGACACCCTCTCGCACATCCGCGCCGGCAAGGCCTCCGCTCGCCTCCTCGACGGCATACGAGTAGACTACTACGGCTCACAGGCCCCCATCAGCAACGTAGCCAACGTCTCAGTGCCCGATGCCCGCACCATCGCAATCACACCCTGGGAAAAATCAATGTTCAAGGAAATCGAGAAAGCTATCATCAACTCCGAACTCGGCATAACCCCCGAAAACAACGGTGAAGTGATTCGCCTTTCAATACCTCCCCTCACCGAAGACCGCCGCAAGCAGCTCGTCAAGCAGAGCAAGGCTGAAGCCGAAACGGCAAAAGTGTCGGTGCGCAACGCCCGCCGTGAAGCCATAGAAGGCCTCAAAAAAGAGATCAAGCAAGGCCTGAGCGAAGATGCCGAAAAAGATGCCGAAGCTGAAGTCCAGAAGCTCCACGACAAATACATGAAGAAAATAGACGCAATCTTCGCCGAAAAAGAAAAAGAAATCCTCACAGTATAAACCCACAAAAGGCCGCCCCAACAAGGCGGCCTTATACATACACACCCCTCTTCTCCCCTCCCCCCTCTTCTCTGCTCCCCCCTTTTTTCTCTCCCTCCCCTCTCTCCCCTCTCTCCCCTCTCTCCCCTCTCCTCTCTTTCTTTTTCTTCCCTCACTTCTCGTTTATCTTGCTTTCTCCGGCTTCGCTCCCGGATTACTGCGGTGAGTCCCCTCTCCTTCACTGTCTCAAGCATGCGTGGTGTTGTGTGATGGCGGAAGCCCGAAAGCAAGCAGGCCTCCCCCAAGCAAGCCCGAAAGCAAGTGGAAGCCTCAAAGAAACCAAGCAAGAAAGAAAGCAGAGCCAAAGGCACCAAAGCGAAAGTGAAATGAAAAGCCGACAGCACTGTCTCCTAAAAATTAGCTGCATAGCGGTTTTGGAGGCGTGCAAGCGCAAAGCGCGAGAAAATATGTTCTTAAACATCTTTTTTAGTTTAGCTTTTACTATCATCTTTTCATTTTTTTATTTACCTTTGTAACCAAAGTCCCTAACCTTACTCCCATAGGCACGAAATTGCCTCAAGAGTTATTTTATAAACCAAAAAACACAATAATGGCAAAAGTAAGAGGAGCTGTCGTCGTTAATATCGAACGATGCAAGGGGTGCAACCTATGTGTGGTAGCATGCCCCACCAACACTTTGTCTTTGCAGCCTAATGAAGTCAACGACCGTGGCTATCATTACGCCTACATGGCAAATCCCGATTCTTGTACCGGTTGCGCGTCTTGCGCCTGGGTATGCCCCGACGCTTGTATTGAAGTCTATCGCAAGGTCGAAAAGTAACTAACTCCCGTCAAATCTAATCAAGAAAACACAACTTATGAAAGAAGAGATTAGACTCATGAAGGGTAACGAGGCTTTCGCGCACGCCGCTATACGCTACGGCTGCGATGGCTATTTCGGTTACCCAATCACCCCACAGTCTGAAGTTCTCGAGACTCTCGCTGAACTTCGCCCCTGGGAATCTACCGGAATGGTGGTTCTTCAGGCTGAATCAGAACTCGCTGCCATCAATATGGTATACGGCGGCGCCGGCACAGGTAAGGCCGTCATGACCTCTTCCTCATCTCCCGGCATTAGCCTCATGATGGAGGGTATCTCATATATCGCCGCTTCCTCTCTGCCTACTCTTATCCTTAACGTGATGCGCGGTGGCCCGGGCCTCGGCACAATCCAGCCCTCGCAGGCAGACTATTTCCAGGCCACTAAGGGTGGTGGACACGGTGACTACCATCTTATCGTCCTCGCTCCCTCTTCTGTGCAGGAAATGGTTGACTTCGTAGGCCTTGGCTTCGACCTCGCTTTCAAGTATACAAACCCCGTTATGATTCTCGCCGACGGCATCGTGGGCCAGATGATGGAGAAAGTTCAGCTTCCCGAACAGCGTCCGCGCCGCACCGACGAGGAAATCCGTCAGCAATGCCCCTGGGCTGCCGATGGCCGCAAAAACGGCCGCAAGCGCAATGTCATAACCTCACTCGAACTCGAGTCTTCCAAGATGGAAGTCATCAACAATATGCTTCAGGAGCGTTACCGCGCCATCGAACGCGACGAATGCCGCTGGGAAGAAATCGGCGTAGAAGATGCTGACTATCTCATGGTAGCATTCGGCACAGTAGCCCGCATCTGCGACAAGGCTCGCGAACTCGCTGCCGAAGAGGGTATCAAGGTCGGCATTATCCGTCCCATCACTCTCTGGCCCTTCCCAACAGAGGCCGTAGCTAAGGCTGCCGCAGGTAAGAAGGGTGCTCTCGTTGTCGAGCTTAACGCCGGCCAGATGATCGAAGATGTGCGCCTCGCTGTGCACGACTCTCTCCCCGTGGAGCATTTCGGCCGTCTCGGTGGTATCATCCCCAGCCCCAACGAAATCGTCGAAGCCCTCAAAAACAAAATTATAAACCGTTAATCTCGCTCGAAAATGAATATAGAAGAAATCATCAAAGAAGAAAATAAGGTTTACTGCAAACCCGAACTTCTCGAGCAGGTTCACATGCACTATTGCCCGGGCTGCTCGCATGGCGTGATTCACAAACTCCTCGCCGAGGTTATCGCCGAAATGGGCCTCACCGACCGCACTGTCGGTGTCTCTCCCGTAGGTTGCGCCGTGTTCGCTTACAACTATATCGACGTTGACTGGATTGAAGCCGCTCACGGACGCGCTCCGGCAGTTGCTACAGCTGCATCCCGCCTTTGGCCTGAAAATGTCGTGTTCACCTATCAGGGCGACGGCGACATGTCGGCTATCGGTACAGCCGAGTCCATCCACGCTGCAAACCGTGGCGAGAATATCGTCATGATCTTCGTCAACAACGCAATTTACGGCATGACAGGCGGTCAGATGGCGCCAACTACCCTCATCGGCCAGAAAACAGCCACAACACCCTACGGTCGCCGCGTTGACCTCAACGGACACCCCCTCGAGATCACAAACCTCATGGCAATCCTCGACGGCACTTGCTACGTGACCCGTCAGGCCGTCCATACTCCCGCCGCTGTGCGCAAGACTAAAGCCGCCCTCAAGAAGGCTTTCGAAAACGCCATCGCCAAGAAAGGCACAAGCGTGGTCGAAGTGGTCGCAACATGCAACTCCGGCTGGAAACTCTCTCCCGAAATGGCCAACAAATGGATGGAAGAGAATATGTTCCCCAAATATCCGTTAGGAGACCTCAAAAACGTTTAACCGAAATCTCACTTCAACATGAAAGAAGAAATTATCATAGCCGGTTTCGGCGGACAAGGTGTGCTCTCCATGGGTAAGATCCTCGCATACTCCGGCCTTATGGACGATAAGGAAGTTACCTGGATGCCCTCTTACGGTCCCGAACAGCGCGGTGGTACTGCCAACGTGACCGTTATCCTCGCTGACTCAAAGATATCATCCCCGATCCTCGACCAGTACGACATCGTCGTAGCCCTCAACCAGCAGAGCCTCGACAAGTTCGCACCCAAGGTGAAACCCGGTGGAACTCTCATCTTCGATACAAACGGTATCCACAACCGTCCAAACCGCGAAGATATCAAAATCTACCCCATCGACGCAATGGAAGCAACCCTCGAGATCGGTAACTCCAAAGCATACAACATGGTGGTGATGGGAGCACTCCTCCAAGCCATGGACTACAAACTCCCCATGGAAAACGTAATCAAGGGCCTGAAGAAATCACTTCCCGAACGCCATCACAAGCTGATTCCCCTAAACGAGAAAGCAATCGAAAAGGGAGCATCACTAATCTGAAAATAATAAATTAAGGATTAAAAGCAAAATATAAAGCGCCCCGGATAAATCCGGAGCGCTTTATTTTGTAAAGACCTTAAAGACCTTAAAGACCTTATGAGGCTAAGCTTACTTAAGAGTGCCGGCCTCAGCCTGCTTGATCATCTCCTCGTTAGCGTAGATATAAATCTCCACACGACGGTTCTCAGCGCGGCCCTCAGCTGTCTCGTTGCTGGCAACATAGTCAGTCATAGGACGGCCCTCAGCTGTGATACGGCTCTTAGCAACACCCTGGTTCACCAAGAATGTCTCAACTGCATCAGCACGGCCATTAGCCACCTTGGTGTTGGCTGCCATAGAACCGGTGTTGTCAGTGAAACCATACACTGACACGTCAGTGTTGACATTCTCCTTAAGGTTGGCTGCAAACTTGCTGAGGTCTGTGCGTGCAGACTGGCTCAGAGTAGTTCCGTTGGTCGGGAAGAGGATACCGCCGTCAAATGTAACGCGGATAGCCTTGAGGCCATTGGCATCTGTTGTCTCCTCCACCTTAGCCTGCTGTGCAAGCTGCTCCTCGAGCTGCTTCTTCTGCTTGTCCATGTGGTTACCGATAAGTGCGCCTACACCCGCACCTACTGCTGTGCCTACAGCTGCACCGATACCTGCACCCTTACCATTGCCGATAAGTGCACCTACACCTGCGCCGACTGCAGCGCCACTACCACCACCGATCAAGGCGCCCTTGCCGGTGTTGTTCATGTTACAAGCTGTTCCGCCAATCAACATTGCGCTGCTCACTGCAGCAACCAATAAGATTCTAATTGCTTTCATCTTTTTATATATTTTGGGGTTAATAATTTCAATGGCAATCTCTATCTCATTAATCTCATTCCTCATCCCTCATCCCTCATCCCCAATGATTCCTCTTTGGGGAGATACACATCCCTTAAGATTATACAAACATAGTTAGCTTTGGTTTAATCGCTGTTCTGATTTTCTCTTAATTCAACCATTTGCCCTTTTATAAGAGCTACGAGGTAATCCTGATTCAAAGCGCACCCTGCTCCACGAGCGTGGCCACCCTGTCGATTATGGCATCCTCCTTATTCTTCTTCGGATTGAACCCTGCACGCAGGTTCAACCCGAAAAATCGTCCGAATGTCTGCCAGAAGCCGGCCCTGAAACTCCCTAAGAATGCCTTCACGATATTGAAGCTCGTCTGGTCGGTCTCCCGGTTGATCAGCTTGATCATCACCTTCCCCTGATTCTTGGTCATCTTCTTCACGACAGGCTTATACTGCTCGAAAATATCTTTCTCAAGCGTTTTAAGGTGCCTCTCGCGCGTTTTCTTGTCAGGTATGGTCTGGATATACTCATACGTCTCGCAAAGCGTAGAAAACGCAAGTTTTGCATACGGCAACGTCTTCTTGACATCCCTCACGGTCTTCCAGTAAAACTGCTCCTCTTTCTTGTTCTTGAACTTCAAGGGAGGATACACGGTGATATTGCGGATATAAGTGAGCCGGCATGTGTCGCCATACTCATCCACAATATGCGTATACCCCTCATAAGCCTTCACCTTAAGCTGAAGCTCCTCACGAGTCTCCTGCCCAAAAGCAGAAGCCGAAAAGAGCAACGCCACAGCCAAAACAGCTACAACCGGCCAGCCACCGCTTCCAAAGCCCCGAAGCGGTCCCCGAAGCAAGCCCCAAGCCTCAATAATATGCCAGAATCTATCCTTTCCCATTAATTTATCTATCCTTCCCCATTAATTTATCTATCAAGCCGTCAAGGGGTGTTCCGTTTGTCGCGGCTGTGCCGCGGCAAAAATGCTAAAGAGCCCAAACGCCCTCTCTTCCTAAACGGAAAAGCAAGTCAAAAATTGAAAGTCCGGTCTCAACTTTAGCCCGAACCTCATCGCGGACCCTCTCCATCCCCTCAGCCTTAAGAGCCTCGACATCAATCCAGCCAAGTGCCACGTCAAGCATACGCCGGTTGAAGTCCTCAAGCCCAAGCCCCTCGCTATCAGCATAGACGGCCATAAGCTCTGGCATAAGGTGAGCGTAATAAGGAGTCTTGCCATAGGCGGCAAGCAGGGCTCCTTCATGCTCGCGCCGCCACTTGCCATGCTCCGACACACCGGGGAGTGCCCCCCGGCTCTTCAAGGCATGGGCGCCCCCCTCCACCGGCACCGTAAGCGTCACGCCGCGAAGCCTGCACCGCGCGAACTCCTTGCCGCTGACCCCGGTCACAAGGTTGGCTCCCTTACGCGCATCATCATCACCCTTGCCGGCAATAACCTCACGCAAGTAAGCCCCAACCCAAGCCACGCTCGGACCGAAAGGTGTCACCATTTCCCGGCACTCTTGTCAGGGTTGGGACTTGACAGGAACCTATCCCATCGCATCTTGCCCTCAGTCCATCCGCGCTCCTGATCCAAGCTCATGATGATAAACACCGGCGAGCCTACGATATGGTCTTCGGGCACAAAGCCCCAGTAGCGCGAATCAAGGCTGCGGTCGCGGTTGTCGCCCATCATCCAGTAATAATCAAGCTTGAAAGTATAGTAGTCGCTCTGCTTGCCGTTGATATAGATCTTGCCATCGCGAACAGCCAAGTCATTTCCTTCATATACACGTATGCATCGCTCATAGAGAGGCAGGTTGTCGGTGGTGAGCTTCAATGTGCTCCCACGCTTAGGAATCCAGAACTCTCCCATATCCGGACGTGTCCAGCCATAGTTGTTACCCAATGGGAACACCCCCGTCAGGTCCAAGATGCCGCTTTCGGTCTCACGCTGCAATGGCGCAATCACCTCGGGCCATGATTCCACAGCCTTCTTCATCTCCCTGCTCAGAGGCACGTCATAAAACCAGAACCCGGCATAGTCGTTGCGCATCGGGTTGTATTGATGGTCTTCCACACGCACACCGATTTCATGCCATTTCTCTGCACTCACCGGACGGCTCACAGGTATGATGTAATTATACTCCACATTCTCCGGCTCCGCTATCGCCTTGCCGTTGATATATACAGTGTCGTTGCTGATGCGGAGCCGTTCGCCGGGCAAGCCTATGGCACGCTTCACGTAGTTCTCCCTCCGGTCCACCGGACGCCAGGCTATCTCTCCATATACATCAGGCTGGCTGAGCACCTTCTGCTTCGCCTCCGAGCGTGTCAGGCCCTGACGTTCCATATCATTGATAATCTGATAGTAGTCGCGGTTCTGCATCTTCATCAGCACCGTGTCGCCCTGCGGAAAGTTGAACACCACGATGTCACCACGCTCCACGCTACGGTGTCCCGGCATGCGGTGATACTCAAGCTGCGGATTGTCAATATAGCTCTTGCAGTTCAACACCGGGAAGGTATGCTGCACCAACGGGAAGTGAATAGGTGTCTGAGGCACACGCGAGCCATACACGGTCTTGTCTACCCAAAGACGGTCACCGACAAGCAGCGACTTCTCCAAGCTCGACGACGGAATCTCATATTGCTGGCCTACAAACCCGAAGATAAAGTATATCAGCACCAAGGCATACACAATGGCATCGACCCAGGCCATGACGGTGTGGGTCAACCCCTTCTTCTTCTTCCACCAACCAAACGGTATATAACCCAAGATATAGATGTCAAGAAGCAAAAGCCAGAGCAATGCCAACCAAGGGTTGCCCATCAGCACAACCCAAAGGAAAAACACCGCCGACACCACCCCGAAGCGTATCCATCGAGTGGCCTTGACGCTCTTAATACGCCCCAAGAAACTCTTGTCAGCCACATTTCCCCGATTATCCACATTTCCCCGGTTATCCAAGTTTTCCCGTCCCTTTATATTATCTTCCATGAAGTTCCTATTTAAAAAATACCCATTCCAAAAATTCCTGACTCTAATGTCACTAAATTAGTTATATCAGCCCGACGTTCCGCTTGCGTTCCGCGAAGCTTTAGGGCGTAGCCCGAAAGCCCGCTTGCGTTTGAACTGAATTTGTAAATATTTAATACAAAAATAGTTCCGCGAAAGTTCCGCGTCAAGATGCGCCAAAGGCGCGTTCTGCGTTCAAAAAGTTTTTAAGTTCCCCCGAACTCCCTAATTTAATGACATTATTCCAAATTCAAAATTCCTAATTGATTATCTCTTCCATCATCTCATCGATGTCATGGTAGCCCTTTTTGCCAACAAGCCACTCGGCGGCCATGACGGCCCCCAAGGCAAACCCGCCACGCGACTTGGCCGAGTGAGTGATGGTGATATCGTCGACAGGCGAGTCCCATTTTATGGTATGTATGCCGGGTACTTCCGCCTCACGTATATGGTTGATGATGAGTTTCCCGGATTCCGGTGCCTCACTCCATCCTGACAAACGTCCGGTCTCGGCCACAATATCATCGGCAAGCGTGATGGCTGTGCCCGACGGGTGGTCAAGTTTGTGTATATGGTGTGTCTCGGTCATATAAGGCGTATAGTCGCCAAGCTTATCCATGATACGTGCCAACTGGCGGTTCACCGCCTTGAACACATTCACCCCCACCGAATAATTGGAGGCCCACATAAGGCTTCCTTCACCGCTGTCGCAACGCTCGCGCATCTCCTCAAGCCGGCTTTTTCCCTCCATGAGCGAAGAGGGTTCTTTCACCCAGCCTGTTGTGCCGCTTACTACAGGGACTCCGGCCTTCAGGCACTTCTCCACATTGGCATAGCCGGTAGCAGGTGTGGTGAACTCGATAGCCACATCGCTCCCCTTGAAGGTCTCGCCCGAAAAATCCTCCTGATTATTGTGGTCAATCCGGCAAGTCACCTCATGACCACGCTCAAGAGCAATCCCCTCAATCATCTTCCCCATCTTCCCATATCCAATCAATGCAATTTTCATCTCAATGTAATCTTCATTTCTTTTCCGTGAAAATAAGTTACCCAAGTCAAGTCACCCCGTTAAGGTGTTGTGTGAGGGCGGAAGCCCGAATATAAGACTAAAATCCAAAAGCGATATTGTCAATATACATAGTGAGTCCCTCAGTCCCGACAAACGCCTCACCGCATGTCGAAGAAGCCATGACAAGCACATGAGTGGGCACAGCATCAGCAGGGGCCCACCCCTCTTCCTGCACCGGCACGAGCTTCCCCTTCGAATTATAGGCATGATATGCCTTCGCACCATTGAGAAGCCCCATATACGGCTTATAGAAACTCTGCTTGGTGATGTTGCCATAATGTATCGGCAACTGATGTCCGCACGTCAAAGCGATGCTGCGGTTATATCTCTCCCTGCCTGTCCCCACGCGCAGTGCATGAATGTTCCCCTTGGCATCTTCCCAACGCTTCTGCAGAAGAACATACACCTCCGCCTGGTCGCGCCCCGGCAGTTTTTTCTTGCTCCCGAATCCTGTGGCCTTAATCCGATAGTTCACGTTGGGCATATCCACCTTCAAGTCATATACCAACGCCTTAGGGCGTTTCGTATAAGGCATACCCATCTCCATCTTGCCATAAGGATTCTTGGTCGACGATATAGGCTCGCGCACCTTACCCAAGAAAATTGTGCCGGTCACCATCACATCCATATTGAGCAGGCCCAGCACTTTCACCTCCTCTATCTTGGTGGTCAGCTTGGCCATCTTGTTGCCGTTCACTACTGCCGGCTCCACTGTGTTGGAGGCCTTCACTACCCCCGACACTTTAGCATACACGTTGCTCGAAGCCCAAGGACTCCCCTGCGGCGTATACGCCACATTCCCGTTTATGGTGCGTGTTGGCCCTATGGCATAGACGGTCTTCGGTTTCCCTCCAATCACTTTTGACTCTTTGAGATGGCGTGTCACCCACTGCGACATGTCGCCATATTTTATCTTCTCAAGTGTCAATGCCGAGGCCCCTTGACACGCAATAAGCGCCATCATTACGACAGCTAAAACTTTTAAATTCCGCATAATGGCGCAAATTTACAAAAAAATTCCCAATTATCCATAACTCAAAGGCCGAGTTATGTTTAAACCACATTATACCCCCCCATCCCCAATCAGTAAATGGGTGTTATGTTTGCCGTGGCTTTGCCACGGCCAGAGCAGTCTCAGCGCTTGAGTGTACGCAAGAAGTGGTCCACCCACTCGCTCCGTTCCGGCGTGGCAAGCATCACCGTGGTCACCTGTTCACCGTCATATGGCAGCACGAGTATTGTCACCTTGCTTCCCTCAAGCTCTCCGGTTGCCTTGGCGCCGTTGCATTTGCCATATTTCACCTTATCCACATGCGGATTGGGTATCTTGAGCTCAGTGGCCATACGGCGGCAGATTTCGAACGCTATCTTCTGGTTCGACCCTTTCTCCGACTCGTTGCTCATCGACAGCCCGAAGGAGCCGTCTGGATATTTCGCCACAAAGCTCGAACCTTTGTCGACCACCACACCGGCCGGAAGCTCAAACTCAAAGCCGGCATAGTCCATGTTGACATACCATTCTGCCTGGCCATCCTTGCCGACCACATCCTCTCTTTGCACTGCAGGCGCTGTTGTCATGTCGCCGCTGAGGTCCGGTCCTTCACTCCCTTTTATCTCCTGGGCATGGCTAACCATACCTGACATCATGGCAATTGCCAATGCTGCCATTACCTTTTTCTGCATCATCCTTTCTATGTTATTTTTATTTAAATATCTTATTTCTTGCAAAGAAATCTTGCTGTGTTCTCCGCTATAACATCGGTCATATCCTTACCGCGCACATGCGATATCCGGGATATTACCTCCTCTATCATGAGTTCCGACTCATCGGTCTCCGCAAGTATAAGCTCCTCGGGCATCTCGCGCAGCGTATCTGCATTGAAGTTGGCCCCAAACGAGAAGTATATACCCGGCCTGCGCAGCATGTACGACATTTCCGGCTTCCCTCGGAAGCCATGTATCAGCCAATTCTGGCGTGGCTGCAAGTCTTTCTTGAGACCGACGATGATATCCGAGGCTTTCACGTTGTGTATCACCAATGGCTTGCCGAGCTCTTCCGACAGCAGGATCTGTCGCTTGAGCACCTGAAGCTGCCTGAACAGCGGCACACCGGCCACATTCAAGTCCACCCCGGCTTCCCCGATTGCCACAATCTCCGGCATCCGGGCGAGCTTGTCAAGCTGCTCCCAAATTGTCTCCGGTATCTCCTGTATCGTGTCCCACGGATGTATCCCCACACTGTAGGCCTGACCCGGCTTTATGGCCGGCAAGGTCTGCTCTCCACCAACCCGCAGCGATATCACGCCAAGCGGCTGGGGCGCGGTGTGATGCGTATGTATATCAAGCAGCATCCTCTCTTTGGGACGCTCTTCTTTCTCCATTTTGACGCTCTCGTGTATCACGAGCTCGTCACGGACCTCCTCGGCCCCCATAAAATTTACCCTTGTTTCCATACCTAAAGCAATATGTTGGTTTATATGTTATATAACACAGCTTTTACCACATATGTTCTAAAACCCAAAAAACATTCACCCCTATCGTTACCTTTTATAATGTTTGAACAGTTAATAATTGCCTTATGATTATTAATTATTCATTATTAATTATTCATTATTAACTCGCCTTGGCACCGGGTCGTAGCCGCTCCCTCCCCATGGGTGGCACCGGCTTATTCGCTTCAACGCCAGCCACCCTCCTCTTATTATGCCATGCTCTCTGATTGCCTCGATGGCATACTGACTGCATGTTGGCGTGTAACGGCAAGCCGCCGGAAACATCGGCGAGATGCATACCTGATAAAAACGTATCGGCAGTATAAATATAGCCTTCCCAATATCCCGTATCCTTTTCATCATAGTCTCTCTTTTACGATATTCTCTCCGCTACATTCTCTCCGCTATCTTACGGAGCAGCTTGCCCATCTTTCGCTCGATCAATGCATAGTCCACGTTCTCGCCATGCATATATACAAATGCCACCGAGAGTGTGCCTACCCCTTCAAGTGAATCAACCCGGTCTATAAGCTCATTTTTCTGCAAGCGGTATGCCTCCTTGATGCGGCGCCGAAGAAGCACCCTGTCCACTGCATGACGACGTTTCTTCTTGGGCACCGTCACCATCATCTGCACCTTGGCAATCCCCTCCGGCTTCTCCCCTCTATACATTCCGGCAAGCTCTTCATCACCTATGATGCGATATGTGGCCCGGAGCGGAAACTCATACAGACTCTTTCCCTCGTCAAAGAGCCCGTCTACCAGACTCTTGTGTCGAAGTCGCTCCGCCTTCACAAATTTATTGCGTCTCTTTTCTGCCATTTTTTATTCTTTTCTGTGAAGCTATCCTTGACTACAAACTGCAAATTTAAGAAATTAAACTTCCCTATCCAAAAATGTGTTTAGTTTATAAAACGGAAAAATTAAAATCAAAACTATGAAATCATACTTGATTAGCTTCGGCAATTCCAAGCAGTACCGCCTCGACATAGAGCGAGATAGCTCCTCGCAGCTTTGCGACATTAAGAAATCAGTAGGAGAATATATCTCCTCAAATTTTCCGACTTTAGCCGATAAGAATTTCTATGAGTCTATGATTGTCAAACAGATACCGGACGATAAGTCTCACGATTATGATGCTTATCCGGCTTTCGGCAATGATTCCATCCCGGAGATTGAAGCTGTTCTCGTCAGAGAAATCCACGACATGGAAGATGTGGCGGTGCTAAATCGCAACGCCCCTTACGATGACTTATGATTCTTCAAATTGCGAAGCAGACCTTTGCGCCCGGCGCGGCGCAGGCAGCTATTCTTCGGCAACGTCACCCCTTTCTCGAGGTCTTCGGCACGTAGTCTCATAATTTCCTCAAGCGGTGCCTCCGGGCTTCGCTTTTCATTGTTGTTATGTGGGCACACGTTCACGCATCGGTCGCAGCCAAACAAGGTGTTGCGGCCAGCTTCCGTGCGCATGGCCGCTATATGCCGTTCATCTTCCCATTCCCCTTTGTGCTCTATGCTGAGATAGCTGAGGCAATGGTTGCAGTCTATCAAACCCTCCTCGCCAAGAGCCCCCGCAGGGCATGCCCTGCGGCATCTTCCGCAATGTCCGCAGTCTCCCGTCAATGGCTCGTTTGCCGCAAGCTCTGCTGTTGTCAATATCTCTGCAAGTATAACCTTGCTCCCCACCCCCGGCACTATCAGCATCCCGTTGTCTCCGATTACCCCTAATCCCGCACGCCATCCCCAATACCGTTCGGCCACCGGCGCAGAGTCAACGCATATACGCCAACCTAAATTCTCTTCTCCCAATAATTCCCCGATTCCGCTCTCGCGCACGCGTCGCTTCACCCAATCATGATAGTCTGTAAGCAATGCATACTCGGAAATCAGAGGCAAACGGCTGTCGCGCACCGCACCGGTCGCATAGCTGAATGCCAAGCAAATAATGCTACGGCATCCTTCAAGCACTTTGCGAGGGTCACACCGCAATTCCATATGGTTGTGCATATACCCCATACCGGCCTCTTTGCCGGCAGCAAGCCATTTCTCATATCGTTTCCTGACTTCCAACGGCACCTCCTCGGCAGTCGCGACTCCAAAAGCGCAAGCCCCAACCTCGGTAAGCCGCCTCCTTAACTCTTCAACCATACCAAATAAAATCAGCCTCCTCTGCAAGCCTCCCCCTTACGGAGTAACGTGGCTATCCTTTGCGCCCGAAGTCAGCCGGAATCTCTCCCCAGCGGTCGGTCTCCCATTTCCTTATCTTCACATCCACGCTGTGCGAATTGAGCCACGACAAGGCCCGCTCCATCAGCTGGAAGCTCTTCTCGGTGCCGGCATTGCGGGTCAGCTGTGTCTTAACCTTGCGGTTGCGCACCCATGCCATACCCGTCACGGAGTCGCTGTAGATGGTATGCTTCTCGCCGCGTGCAAACATCAGCGACAACGCATGCACAATCGCCAGAAATTCTCCGATGTTGTTGGTGGAATGCTCTATAGGCCCGACCCTAAAAAGCTCGCGCCCGGTCATCAGCTCGACACCGCGATATTCCATACGCCCGGGATTGCCCGAGCAGGCGGCATCGACGGCCCATCCGTTGATGTCAACCTCCGGATTGCTCATATAGTCAGCCTGGCCCGAAGCCGGCATATTCTGACGCTGAGCCTCAAGAAGCAAGCCGCCAAGCTCACGGCGGTCATTCTTAAGAGTGCCACGCCTGAATGCCTCAGCAGCCTCGGCAGCCGAAGTATAACCCTTGATAGAAGCCCCCGGATAATCATCAATCTGGTCCAAAGCATCCTGAAGGTCATCATAAACCCCCGGCTCTCGTCCAACCCAAACCACATAATATTTCTTCACGACAATAGCTCTCTTTCGTTTTTGTTCTCGTTATCTATATTCCCCTCCAAGCAGCGAAGTCTTTCCCTCCAAGCAGCGAAGCCGTGGAGTTGTGGGCGCGCGGAAGCGCGTCTCCTACCTCAAACTTCCTCGCGGTAGTGGTAGCCAGCGCGGAGCGTGTCGAAGGCTTCCGGCGCGGCGCGAAGCGCTGCGGTGTCTTCGCCCGGGTCATAGGAGGCGATGATTCTTTCGCACGTAAGCCCCTCTGTGCCTTCATAGCGGCCCGTTAGTCTGGCCAAGTCTACAGGAAGCCCCAATACCTCGCTGACGGCCTCCAAGGCCATACGTGTGGCCCGCTCCTTGCCCTGGCGTGAGTAGCCGGCTATGTGGAAGGTGCCATACTCCACTTTGCCGAGCAATTCGGCATCTACCTCCGGTTCCCCCTCCCAGGTGTCTATCACGGCCCGTATCCGTCCGCTCATCACTTCGCTTTTCAATGCACCGAAGTCCACAACCGGCCCACGGGCTGCATTAACAAGCAGCTTGCCGGGTCGAATCAGACTCAACTCCCGCTCCCCTATCAGATGGTAGGTGGCATGCTCACCGCTGCGTGTCAACGGTGTGTGCAGAGTCACGGCATCACTCTCCGCAAGCACGTGCTCAAGCGGAGCATACTCTATGCCGCTTTCTTTCCCCTTAGCTCTCTCTTTACCTCTCTCCGTAGCTCTTTCCTCAGCCTCGCGTGGAGGATCGCTCACAAGCATCTTGCAGCCCAGTTCTTTGCCCCAGGCATGCTCTATGCTTCCCACATTGCCACACCCAACTATCCCCAATGTGTCGCGCTTAGGGTCGAAGCCGCATCGGAGCAATGCGCTCCATACATACTGCGCCACACCCGGTGCATTGCAGCCGGGCGCGTTCCTCACCTCAATACCGTTGCTTTCACACCACGGCAAGTCTATTTGGTCAATGCCGATGGTAGCCGTGGCAACAAGGCGCACCTTGGAGCCTCCCAAAAGCTCTTCGTTGGCGCGGGTACGTGTCCTGATGATGATGGCGTCAGCATCTTTGACTATCTCCGGTGTGAAACCGAATTGGTCCACATATACCACTTCGGCCAATCCCTCAAGTCTTCCCTTGAGGTAGGGTATGTTGTCGTCTGCAATTATTCTCATAACTGTATATGGATATCGAATGAGTTGGAGTCTGCGTCATAAAATACCATCAGCACCAACCCTATTACGTAGAGCACGCTGAGTGCCGTAAGCCATCTGCCGCCACGATATATGGTGCGCAACGCAAACAGGTTGCCGAGCTGTATGGCCGCAATCATATAGAGCGTGCAGAGATACACCACCATGTTGTTGGCATCAAATATGATGCAGAGCACACACGCAAGGCCAAGTATGTCTATCACAAGGTTATAGAGGCGGCGCTGCGTGTTGCCGGCATATAGCCGAACCATATTGCCTAAGGCTAATATCAACGTGAGCAGCGCCGTAATCCCTACGTTTACACCACCCACCAAGAGTGTCCGACGTGATGTGAACCCATTGAAGAGGTTGGTGATTGTAGGCATTGTGAAGTCTTCCAGACTGATTATACCCATGCCTAATGCCACCCAATATGGTGCGATTATGCCAAGCAGATATGCCACGAAGCTCTTGAATCTTAGGCATTTCAATACCGCTGCGGCTATAAGGTAGATGGGCAGCATGAATATGAAGGCATATTGTATCATGGTGCCAAGCGAGATGATGGTGGCTGTGACGCACAGTTCTTGTGAAGCATTCCGCTTGCCGTAACACCCAAACAGGAGCGTGATGCATATCAGATTGGCCAATGCGAACAGGGCGGAGGTCGACATGCACCCTGATGTCCAGAGGTTCGATGTAACCATTATGGCAAACATGCCGGTCATCACGGTGTCCGAGCCCTGCACGAAGGTAAATTCCCTGTTGACGATATGCAGCGTAAACACGGTGATTACCAGCACCACCGTATTGGCCACCCAGCCCCACAGGTCGCTCATACCCCATGCGTTGGGCGACGGCAGGCATATACCCATGTCACCGCCAAGACGTGGCGGCACTCCCACAAAATGTGCGAGTGCAACCATCGCGGCGGATGCCAGCAATGCCAGCATCAACCCCTCCGAGCCCATCGAGTGCCTGTGAATCATTCTTCTGTCTCGCCCTTGTTCTTGCGTTTGCGGAAGTGTACGCTGTTGATTATCACGCTATGTTCTTCTCCTATCTGAGGGCCGCGGTTTGTTATCTCTCGTGGCTTTTTCCAGTCGCCTCTCCCCTCTTGTCGCTTACCTCCACGCCAATCTCTGCGGTCGTCACGCTTGAAGTCCTTACGGTTGTCACGCTTAAACTCACGGCGGTCATCGCGTTTGAAGTCTTTACGGTCGTCACGCTTAAACTCACGGTGGTCATCGCGTTTGAAGTCTTTACGGTCGTCGCGCTTGAACTCGCGGCGGTCGTCACGCTTGAACTCCTTGCGGTCATCGCGCTTGAATTCGCGGCGGTTCTCGAAGCCTCCTTTCTCTTCTTTGTGATACGGTTTCGGCTTGCGGTCGTTATGCCCATATTTGCGGGTCTCTTTGCGCCATTCTTCATCCGACACGCGTTTCATCTTCCTCGGCCCGCGCTCGCGCTCTTCGTCGTCGAAGCCTTTCACGCTGCCCCCTTCGGAGCGGAAGTCGTTGTAGCGGCCATCAAACATCACATATTCTCTGAGCATGCACTCCAAGCTGCCGTTGAGCAGCGGTATCTTCACCGACGGCTTCAAGCCTATGTTGTCAAACAAGGGGTCGTCCAGGCCTATAACCCAGGCATGCCACCCGCTGAAGTTGCGCTTCAGGTTGGTGCCTATGTTCTTGTAGAGCGCCTCTATATCGTCGGGACGCAGTCTGCGGCCATATGGTGGGTTCATCACAAGCACACCGGCCTCGGGGTTATCTACCCATTCCGACATGTCGCGGCAGCTCAGTTCTATCATATCTTCGACCTGCGCCGACTTTATGTTGCGGCGTGCGGTCTGCACAGCCTCCGGGTCTATATCGCCACCATAAATCTTGAAGGCGAACTCCCGTTCCTGACTGTCATCATTATAGAGGTCTTCAAAGAGGTCTTTGTCGAAGTCCGGCCATTTCTCAAACGCAAAACCTTTGCGATATATACCGGGATTGATGTTGGCCGCGATAAGCGCAGCCTCTATCAGGAATGTTCCCGAACCGCACATAGGGTCTGCGAAGTTGCTCTCTCCGCGCCAGCCCGTCAGCATGATTATGCCCGCTGCCAAGGCTTCGTTGATAGGTGCCTCCGTAGAGTCATCACGGTAGCCGCGCTTCGACAACGGCTCGCCGCTCGAATCGAGAGAGATTGTGACGCGGTTGCTGTCGATATGCACGTTGAGCATGATATCGGCATCGGTCACACGCACCGACGGACGCTCCTCGCCCATGTCGCGGAAGTGGTCCACGATTCCATCCTTGACGCGATATGTCACGAACTTGGAGTGTGGAAAGTCGCCGCTGTTCACCGTGGAATCAATCATGAAGGTCGTCTTCGAACTCATATATTTCTCCCACTCTATGTCGCGCACCATGTCATAAAGCTCATCCGGATTGTAGGCCGTGAACTTCTCTATCGGCTTCAATATGCGCAACGCTGTGCGGCAGCAAAGATTGGCCTTGTACATCAACTCAAGGTCCCCCTCGAAACTTACCATCCGACGCCCTGTCTCCACGTTTTCCGCGCCAAGGCTTATCAATTCGTCGCGAAGCACATCTTCCAGTCCCTGGAAGGTCTTGGCTACCATCGAATATTTATTTTCCATCACTCTCTTTTATTCGCTGTTTTATTTTCGCTTTTTTTATTTCGCTATCTCTAGTTTTAACTTATTCGCTATCTCTAGTTTTAACTTATAGGTCAAATAGGTCAAATGAGTCTTATCGACTATATTGGCCTTATTGGTCTTATTAGCCCTATTAGCCCTATGGGTTAGTCTTGTTGGCCTTGTCTGGTCAGAATGTTATAGGAGCATTTCCGTCGTTGTGGCTATGTGCATGCGCCTGTGGCTTCTCCTGGGTCTCCCCTCCTTCCGACAGCTTGCGGAGTTTCTCCGTGATCTGCTGGTTGCGGTTGTAGGTGGGCGTCCGCTCTATCAGGGCTATCGACTCATGGTCGTCAAATTGCCACGGCTTCAGTATCACATATTTCAAGCGGGCGTTCTCTCGCTCTTGCTCTTTGAGTTTCTCGAATCCGTAGGTCTCGACTATCAGTTTCTCTTCCACGCTCTCTTGCTGCGTAGTCTCTGCAGTCTTCTCCTCGGGCATTGTCATCACGATTTTCTCATCTCCATCCTGGATTGTTACGTCAAAACCTGACGCCAATACCGTGATCTTGACTTTGTCGCCCATCGACGGGTCATCTCCGATACCCCATTTCACATCGATGCTCGACGGCAGCTTAGACGTGAAGTTGTTGATCTCGGCAATCTCCTCTGCCCTGATTGGATTCTTGCTCTCTTTAGCACATATGAACTTGAAGAGCAACCGCTTGGAAGTCAATATGTCATGACGCTTCAGCAGCGGTGAGTGCAATGCGTTCTGAAGCGCATCGGTGATACGGTGCTCTCCCTCTCCTATCGCTGTCGATATGATGGCCGACCCACTGTCTTTCAAGGTGGTCTTCACGTCCTGAAAGTCCACGTTGATGTAGCATTTCTCCGATATGATGTCCGATATGCTTCGCGCGGCGTTGGCAAGCGTGTCGTCAGCCTTGCTGAATGCGTTGAAGAAGTTGAAGTCTTTGTAGAGCTCTATGATGTTCTCGTTGTTGATGATGAGTAGTGCATCCACATATTTCTTCATCTCTTCGGCTCCGGCCAATGCCTTGATAATCTTTTTCTTCCCCTCAAACATGAAGGGCACGGTCACGATGCCGATTGTCAGCATGCCGGCTGCCTTGGCCTCGCGGGCCACCACCGGGGCTGCCCCGGTGCCGGTGCCGCCTCCCATGCCCGCTGTGATGAATACCATCTGAGTCTCGTCGTCAAAGAGGGCCTTGATCTTGTCTATGTCATCCTCGGCAAACTGACGCCCCACCTCGGGCACGTTGCCGGCTCCGTAGCCGGGGCCGATTATGACTTGAGTTGGCACCTCCGACATCTCGAGCGACTGCTTGTCTGTGTTGAGCACCACAAACTTTATCAGCGGGATGTTCTGCTTGTACATGTAGTTGACGGCGTTTACGCCGCCGCCTCCCACGCCTATAACTTTTATTATGGACTTCCCATCCGACTCCATATCGAAGTTTGACGGATCCATTATATCGCGGTCCATATATTCCATTGCGATTTACTTTTCAAGTTGTCTTTTCCCTAAATCCGAGTCTCTTATTCCCCTAAATCCGAGTCTCTTATTTCTTTATTCTAACAAGTCGGAGTCATCTTCGTCGGGTGCCGAGAAGAATTTCGCTATGTTGTTTTTCCATTTGCCGAATAGCTTCGAACCCTCTTTCTTCTTGTGGTTCTTGCCTTCACGCTCTTCCTCGGGTTCATCTTCATACCCTTCGCCCGTGACCGGCAGGTTTTCACGCTGCGGCTCCTCAAGGCAAACGGCATCCGATATGCTCGCGCCCGAATATAATATACTTGCCACTTGCAGTGTCTCTGATGTAGGGGCTTTAGCTTCCTCCATCCTTATGTATTCCGGCAACTGGCCGCGTCTCACGGTGAGCGCTGTCTGCTTCGACAGCAAGTCGAGCATCCCGTTGAGCTTCGACCCGCCTCCTATGCACACGAGTCCTGCCGGCAGGTCGCTGTCTTTCATCCCGGCATATTTCAGCTGCTCCACGATGTTGGCTACTATCTCTTCCGAACGTGCCACTATCAGGTTGCTCACCTCGGCCATGCGCACGCCGTTCATGTTCAGGTTCGAACCGACTTCGCGGGCTATCGCGTTGCCGTAGTTGGTCTTGATGTTCTCGGCTCGCTCCTCAAGCACGTTCTGCGTGGTGATGTCGCGTGTTATGTTGCGCCCCCCCAACGGCAGTGTGGCCAGGTAGCGAAGTGCCCCATCTTTGTATATCGACACGGTGGTGGTCTCCGCCCCCATGTCGACGAGCATACAGCCGAGGCGTTTCTCTTCGCTGGTCAGAAGCACCTGGGCTGTCGATAGCGGTGTCACGACTATCCCGGCTATGTCAACCCCGATCTTGTCTACGAGTGTGCGTTGCAGGTTGCGCTGCAATTCTTTGCGGCATACTATCAGGTCGTAGGTCGCTGATATGTTGTTGCCAATCTCGCCTTTGGGCGACTTCGTCTCGCGCTTGCCCACCATGTAGGCGCGCGGGATCGCATCTATCACCTCAAGCGAGCTGTCGATTGCCGTGGAGAGCGCTTTCTTGCGCAGGTTGTCCACGATATCTTGCGTTATCTCCGTGTCGTCGGGCAAGTGTATACCCACATCTGTGCTGATGCTGCGCAATGACCTCCCCGCAAGCCCCACGTATAGGGCCGTGATCTCCAGAGGCGCAACGGCCTGGTTGCGCTGCAGCTTGTCCAGCACCCGGTTGATGCGCATCGAACTCTCTTCCAAGTTGTGGAGTATGCCGTATCGCACGCTCTCAACCCCTTTCTCTTGCTCTGTGGCTATTATGGTGAGATGGCCGTCGGCATACATCTTGCCGACAGCCGCTATTATCTTCGAACTGCTTATCTCTATCGCAGCAACATATCTGTCTTGCTTCATATCTCGCACTTTTCTTAGTGAGTATGCTTTATGGTGTCGTTACCGGCTGTCGGCTTGGTGTCAGATGCTTGCTCTGCTCCAGCCACCGTCGGCAGGGTTGCCTCTTCGAGGTCTACCTCTTCTTCATATTCCTCGGCGTGGTTCAGCTTGCTCTTGTCGCGGCGCGTCGCCACCACCTGTCCCCGATATTTCACCGATATGGTGTCATATTCTTCCCACCCTTTGTAGGGCATAACGTTGCGGTAGAACATGGCCAGCATACGTTTCTTCTCGTCCAAGCGTGTGGTGTCACCGAAGTTCACCACATGCCCGCGTATGCGGGGTATAAGTATCAGGTTGTTACGGCTCTCTGCATTTATCATGCTCACAAGCTCCGACAACATCGGGTCTTTCTTCACGTAGTTGACAAAGGGCAGGATTTCTTCGGGCGAGAATCCGCGAGAGAACCTACCCGTCACAACCGGCACCTCGCTGTAAAACTCTGCGTTCGACACGATATGCTTGCCGGCCCGGTTGATGTAGTAGGAGTTGTCGCCATAAAATACGCGCATCACCGGCACCAATGGCTCTATCCTGATTATGAGCTGCCCGCGCGACGACACCATGCAGTTTACGCTCTCGAAGTTGTTCGACCGCGACAGGTAACGCTCCACATCGGCCGTGTTGAGCCCATGCAACGGCATTCCCACAAGTTTGTAGGGGTAGTGGCGCAGCTCTTCCTGCACGCCGTGGCGCACCACGGAGTCCATCGCCGCGTTTCCCACCACTTCTATCGTGATGCCGGTGCACACGTGTTTGCTCGCCACCTGATTGGCCCATACGGCTATCCCTGCCGCATATCCTATCAGTAGCGTCAATATGCTAATCTTGATTATTTTGCTCGTCCGCGCTTTCAATTTCCTGTCAGTGATTGCTTGATCGCAGGCAGCATCCGGTCAAGGTCTGCCGCGCCCAAGGTCATAAGAATTTCAAAATTACTATTTTTTATCAGTCCAAGCAAATCTTTTCGCTCGCAGTAGCTTTTTTCTTTACTTTTTACTTTGTCGAGGATGCTGTAGGTGCTCACTCCCTCTATCGGAAGCTCTCTTGCCGGGTATATTTCGGGCATGATGACTTCATCTGCTTCCGATAGGGCTGCTGCAAACTCGTCGGCGAAGTCGCGCGTGCGTGTGTACAGGTGTGGCTGGAAGATGACGCTAAGTTTGCGCCCCTGCCACAGTTTTTTAACTGACCGTATCGATGCAAGCACTTCATTAGGCGAATGTGCGTAGTCATCTATCAGCACTGTCCCGGTCTCGTTGCCGGGCTCGCTCCCGTCAAGCCATGTCTCGAACCGACGCTTGGCCCCTTTGAAGCCCGCAAGCCCACGCTTCACCTCTTCGGGCGTAGCGCCGGCGTGTAGTGCCGCTGCGGCGGCGGCCACGGCGTTGTCGATGTTAATCTCCACCGGCACTCCCGGCTCCATCCCCTCTATCCGTACACCTGAAGGTCCTATGAGTGTGAAACTGACCTTGCCGTCGCCGATTTTGATATCTTCTGCATGCCAGTCGGCATTTGTGTCGCTTCCGCTATAGGTCTCTGTCGTCACCGTGGCTTTGGTGTCGGGCTTCATCTTCAATCCGCTGTGAAGCAACAGCACGCCCCCTTCGCGTATCAGCGACGTGAATTTGCTGAATGCCTCCAGATAGTGGGCCTCGTCGCCATATATATCCAGATGGTCAGGGTCGGTCGAGGTGATGACTGCTATGAAAGGGGAGAGGTGGTGAAATGAACGGTCGTATTCGTCGGCCTCTATCACTGTGTAGCGAGACTGTTCCTGAAGCACTAAGTTGCTGTCGATGTTGCGCAATATGCCTCCCAAAAATGCAGTGCAACCCACCGTGGACTCGCGAAGTATGTTGGCGATCATCGAGCTCGTGGTGGTCTTGCCGTGGCTGCCTGCCACGCATATCCCATCGGTGCTCCGGGTGATGCGCCCCAACAGTGCAGCACGTTTTATCACCTCGAAGCCACCATGTCTGAAGTAACTCAGTATCTTGTTGCTCTCTGGCACTGCCGGTGTGTAGACCACAAGGGTAGTGGTGGGGTCGCGAAATGCCTCGGGTATCTTGGCGGCATCGTCTTCAAATGTCAGCTCAGCTCCCTCGCGCTCCAAGTGCGCCGTCAAGTCGGAGGGTGTGCGGTCGTAACCCGCCACGCGCACTCCATGACGCAGATAGTACCTCACCAAGTTGGCCATCCCGATTCCCCCGGCCCCTACAAAGTATATATTTTCCATCTGATGACATTATGTTAAATTGCCCCGATTATCTTGACTACCTCGTCGACGATCCGCTCGTCGCTGTCGCGTACGGCAAGCTTACCGATATTCTCATGCATGCGCTCCAGCCGCGCTTTGTCGCCCATAAGCTCCATGATGGTCGGCGTGAGTTTTTCGCGGGCCTCGGCATCCGTGACCAGCACGGCTGCATCTTTATCCACAAGGGCCATGGCGTTTTTGGTCTGGTGGTCTTCCGACACGTTGGGCGACGGCACCAGCACGCACGGCTTGCCGAGAAGTTCTAATTCGCTGATCGACCCGGCGCCGGCACGGCTCACCACTAAGTCGCTCGCTGCATAGGCGGAACCCATGTCGCTGATAAATTTCGTCACCACCACGCCGGTGAGCCCTTTGGCGGCTTTCTCGCCTCTGTCGCCGAAGTTCTTGCCGGTCTGCCATATCACCTGTATGCCTGACTCTACAAGCTCGCGCAGGCCGCGCTCCATGCTCTCGTTGAGCGTCAAGGCGCCTAACGAGCCTCCCACCACAAGCACTGTCGGCTTGGTGGGGTGCAGACCGAAGCTCTCTCGCGCTTTGGCGCTATCCTGGCTTTTCTCTGTCAGGGCTTTCCTAACGGGGTTGCCGGTCTTGATTATCTTGTCGGCGGGGAAGAAGCGCTCCATGCCGTCGTAGGCCACGCATATCTTGTCGGCTTTCTTGGCAAGCAGTTTGTTGGTGACCCCGGCATATGAGTTTTGCTCTTGGAGTAGGGTAGGGATGCCTTGTTTCTGGGCTGCCTTAAGTGTCGGCCCGGAGCAGTAGCCGCCCACCCCGATCGCTATGTCTGGCTTGAATTCGCGCACTATGTCGTTGGCCATCTGCATGCTCTTGCGAAGCTTCAGCAGCACACCGATGTTGCGCCACAGGCGCTTGCGGTCAAAACCCGCCACGGGCAAGCCTTTGATGGGGTAGCCCGCCGCCGGCACTTTCTCCATCTCCATGCGGTTTTCTGCCCCCACAAACAGTATCTCTACGTCAAGACGACGTTTCAGCGCGTTGGCTATGGAGAGGGCCGGGAAGATATGTCCTCCCGTGCCACCTCCGCTTACAAGTATCCTATATTTACGATTTCCCATGTTTTCCCATGATTTTTATTTTGCCATTGTGAAGTTGGCTGCCTGCATCTCTTCGGGCAGCACTGCTTTTTCTGCTCTTGTCTTCTTGGTGTCGCCGCTCTTGGCTGCGTAGCGGGCCACCGACATCATGATACCCATCGCCGCCGACATGACTATCACGGAGGTGCCTCCTTTCGATATGAAGGGCAATGGTTGCCCCGACACCGGGAACACACCGGTCACAATGGCCATGTGCACCAGTGCCTGGAACACTATCATCACCGCACACCCCAATATCAGGAAGGCCGGAAATGCCCGCGAGCATTTGTAGGCGATGCGCCCGGCGCGTGCCAGCAGCAGCAGGTAGAGCAGCAGCAGCGCAGATCCACCCACGAAGCCGGTGTCTTCTACTATGATGGAGTAGATGTAGTCGGAGAAGGCGAGGGGCAATCGCGCACTCTCGCGTGAGTTGCCGGGTCCCTGGCCAAGCAAGCCGCCGTTGGCCTGTGAGAATTTTGAGAATATCACCTGGCGGTTTATGTCGTCGATAGGGTCGTTGGGGTGTACTCCTTTCAGGAAGCGCTTCACGCGCCCGATCTGCGTGCCGGTACGGTCGATTTTAGACCCTTCTGACACCACAACTCCGCCGCCGGCTTCGGCAAGCTGACGCTGGCTCTGCTGCACTTCGTCAAATTCTGTGCTCGATGGAGTCACATATTTGATGCCGTAGAGCGCGCCCCCACACAAGATGTATACACCAAGCACTATCGCCAGTTTCTTCATCTGGATTCCTCCTATCAGCATCATGCAGAGGCTCACTGTCATAAGCAGTATGGTGTTGGTCAAGCCGTTCTTCCACAGGCAGCCGCCAAATATCACCACGACTATGGCTGCCGTTATCACGCCTACGTTGGTCACTCCGCCGGGTGTCTGGTTTTTGCCCAAGATATACGACAGCAGGCACACCACCGACAGTTTAACTATCTCTGCCGGCTGGATGGTTATCCCGGCAAACCGTATGGCCCGCTGTGCACCGTTCATCTCGACTCCCATGAAGCTCGACAGTAGTAGCAATACCAACGACACTGCCGCAAATATCCATGCGAATTTGCTTATCACTGCGTAGTGGTGTCTCTGGAGCCAAAGCACTATGCCGAACCCCATCACTAAGAACATGCCGTGCCTGAGTAGTGGCGTGTAGACGTTTGCGCCCGTCACCTCGGTGCTCGATGCGGAGAACAGTTCCACCACCGATATCACCAAGAAGGCGATGTAGATGCCCCACAGGTAGGGGTCGGGACGTCCCTCCTGGGCTTTCTTGGCGGCTTTCGATTTGCTCGCTTTATCTGTCTTCCCTTTCGTTTTGTCGGCCTCTATGGCCGTAAGCACATCGGTGCCGGATGCTCCGCCTATCGCGGCCGTGCCGCCAAGCGCTGCGGCTCCACCTTGCATCATGGTGTCGGCAGGGGAGACCCCATCCACTGTGGCCCGTATCTCGAGCCCATCGTTCAGCTCCGACATCAGTTCTGCTGCTGCCGCACTGCCTCGTCTGTTTCTATCCATCCTCATATTTTGTCACTTTTCGTATATGTATCTATGTTTCGGTTATTTCTCTTCAAGACGGTTCACCTCTGCCTTGAATTTGCGCCCCCGGTCTTCGTAGCTGCTGAAGAGGTCGAAGCTCGCGCAGCAGGGCGACAGCAACACGGTGTCACCCTCCTCTGCAAGCGATGCGCATGCCGCAACTGCCTCTTCCATGCTGTGTGTGTCGCAAATCTCCGCCACTTTGCCGCCGAAGAAGTCGAGTAGCTTGCCGTTATCCTTGCCCATGCAGACTATCGCTTTCACTTTCTCCTGCACAAGCGACTCTATCTGAGTGTAGTCGTTACCTTTGTCTTTGCCGCCGAGTATCAGCACGGTGGGGGTGGTCATGCTCTCTAACGCATACCAGCATGAGTCCACGTTGGTTGCCTTGGAGTCGTTGATATATCTCACACCGTTTACTGTCTTGACATATTCGAGTCTGTGCTCCACTGCCTCGAAGTCTTCGAGCGCGGTGCGGATTGTCTCGTTCTTTATGTTAAATAGACTTGCCGAGAGACCCGCCGCCATCGAGTTGTAAAGGTTGTGAAGCCCGGTCAGCGACAGCTTGTCGCGCGGTATCTCCCATTCCTCGGTCGGAAGCTCGAAGTGGATGATGCCATCTTTCACGTAAGCTTTGCTGCCGCTCTCCGCATTCTCGCTAAATGGCAGCTGCAACGCCTCTACTTGCATCTGCTTGATCTGCTCTTTGATTACGGGGTCGTCGTTCCAGTAGATGAAGTAGTCTTCCGGACCTTGGTTTTGCAATATCCTGAATTTGGCCGCAACGTAGTTCTCGAATTTGTAGTCGTAACGGTCCAGGTGGTCGGGCGTAATGTTGGTGATGACAGCCACCTTGGCCTTGAAGTCATACATGTTCTCAAGCTGGAAGCTCGACAGCTCTATCACGTAGACGTCATGATGCTCGCGTGCCACCTGCAGAGCAAGGCTCTTGCCTACGTTGCCGGCCAAACCGACGTTCATACCTGCCGATTTCAGTATATGATAAGTCAATAGGGTAGTGGTGGTCTTGCCGTTGCTGCCGGTGATACATATCATCTGGGCATCAGTATAGCGGCCGGCAAACTCTATCTCCGACAGTATGGGCACTCCCCGTTCGGCCAATTTGCGCACCATCGGGGCGGTAGGGGGTATGCCGGGACTCTTCACCACGATGTCGGCATCCAATATCTTTGACTCGGTGTGTCCTCCGGTCTCATATGCTATCCCCTCTGCCTCAAGCTGTTCTATATATTGAGGCTTTATCTGTCCCATATCGCTCAGAAAAACCTCCATCCCTTTCTCTTTGCCGAGGATGGCGGCACCTACGCCGCTCTCTCCTCCGCCAAGTATCACTAACTTATTCATATCGTATTTTATACTAAAATCCCCAATCCCAAATTCCTAATTCCTAACTCCTAATTCCTAATTCCTAATTCTTAATTACCTTATTTTAAGTGTCACGAATGTCAATGCCGCCAACAGCAGGCCCACTATCCAGAAGCGTGTGGTGATTTTGTTCTCATGCATCGCCGCACGCGGATGATTCCATTTCACCATAGCGCCGGGCACCGCAGCTTTCTGGAAGTGATGGTGCAACGGCGTCATCTTGAATATCCTGCGCCCTTCACCATATTTCTTCTTCGTATATTTGAAGTATCCTACTTGCAGCATAACCGACAGGTCTTCAAGGAAGAAGGTGAGGCATAACAAGGGTATCAGCAGCTCTTTGCGTATCAGTATCGCAAACACGGCTATGATTCCACCGATTGTCAGCGAACCGGTGTCTCCCATAAATACCTGAGCCGGGAAGGCGTTATACCACAGGAAGCCCACCAAGGCCCCGATAAAGGCCGCCGCAAACACCACAAGCTCTGACGAACCCGGTATATACATGATGTTCAGATAGCTCGAGTAGATGATGTTGCCTCCAAGATATGCCATTATCAGCAACGCCACCACGATTATGGCGGAGGTGCCGGCGCATAGACCGTCTATTCCGTCCGTAAGGTTGGCGCCGTTGCTCACTGCCGTAACCACTATCACTACCACAAGCACGAATACAAGCCAGCCCAATGTCTCGGCTGTCTTCTCATCCGAAATCCAGGAGGTCAACCATAAGTAGTTGAAGTTGTTGTTCTTGACAAACGGTATGGTGGTCTGCGGTGACTTGATTTTCTCTTCCGACACGACTATCGTGCGCTCCACCTCGGCCTGCGAATTGATATATTCAGAGTCAATCTCCTGTGTGGCTGACGGGGTGCTGAGTTCGGCGATGCTCATGTGTGAGTCCACCTCGCGGTTCTCACTCATCATAATCTGTGGCGACAGCCACATGGTGATACCCACAAGAAGTCCCAAGCCCACCTGGCCGGTCACTTTATACTTACCTTTCAAGCCATCCTTGTTGTGGTACTTGAATTTGCGGTAATCATCGAGGAAGCCGATTGTTCCCATCCAGAGTGTCGCGACTATCATCAATATCATGTAGATGTTGCCCAAGTTGCCCATAAGAAGGCAGGGCACAAGCGTAGACATGATAATTATGATTCCTCCCATAGTTGGGGTGCCGGCCTTTGATTCCTGACCGGCAAGGTCCAGGTGGCGAACCACCTCCCCTATCTGCATCTTCTGAAGCCTGTCTATCACATTGCGTCCGAACACCAATGCTATTATCATTGCCAACGCAAATGATATACCTGCCCTGAAGGTGATGTAGTTCATCAGGTTCTGCCCCGGTATGTCCCATGACGCTAATGCATCGCTCAACCAATATATCATCGTTCAGTATAGTTGATGGTTGTTGTAGTTGTTATTTAAGTAGTTGTTTTAGTGGCTATTGAAGTATCTTTGCAAAAAATGCAACAGTCAAATAATTATTAATTATTCATTATTAATTATTCATTGCAAAAGCGCTTCTTGCACTTCTTCGCGGTCGTCAAAGTGGTGTTTAACTCCTTTCACTTCCTGATATGGCTCATGGCCTTTGCCGGCTATCAGTATAACCTCACCGGGTTGCGCCAATGCCACCGCCGTGCGTATCGCTTCCCTACGGTCGCTGATGCAGAGTGTCTTGGCAATGTCTTCAGGTCGAAGTCCGGCTTTCATGTCGGCGATTATCGCATCAGGCTCTTCATCGCGCGGATTGTCGCTCGTCAATATCACACGGTCGCTCCGCTTGGCCGATTCAAGTGCCATCATCGGTCGCTTGCCATGGTCACGGTTGCCTCCGGCACCGACCACAGTGATAATGCCACCGTCGCTCCCCACTATCTCGCGGATGGTGTCGAGCACGTTGACAAGCGCGTCAGGGGTGTGCGCGTAGTCCACGATTGCAGTGACTCCGCGCTCCGACCTGAAGGTCTGGAAGCGTCCTGCCACCGGAACCAGTCTGCTCATGTTCACCTCTACCTCCTCGCGCGGGAAGCCTGTAAGTATCGATGCTCCATAAACGGCGGTCAGGTTATAAGCGTTGAAGCGTCCCGTGAAGTTCACCTCAATATCCTTGCCGTTAAGCTGGAGCAACGTGCCGTCGAGACGTGTCTCGATGATTTTGCATCTGAAGTCTGCATCGCTGCGAAGCGAGTAGGTGTATACTTTTGCCTTGGTGTTCTGCACCATGTACATCCCGGCTTTGTCATCTGCGTTGACGAGGGCGAAGCTCCCTGCCGGAAGCATGTCGAAAAACATCTTCTTGGCGTTCATATAGTTCTCCACCGTCTTGTGGTAGTCCATATGGTCGCGGGTAAGGTTGGAGAAGACTCCGCCGGCAAATTGCAGCCCGGCGATGCGGTGCTGATGCGCTGCGTGGCTCGACACTTCCATGAATGCGTAGTCGCAGCCGGCCTCGACCATCTCGCTGAGCAGTTCGTTGAGGCTCAACGGGTCGGGAGTGGTGTGGGTCGCCGGTATGGCTCGCTCGTGCACGTAGTTGCACACTGTGGAGAGTAGCCCGGCTTTGTAGCCCTCAAGTTTTGCCATCTCGTAGAGCAAGGTGGCGGTGGTGGTCTTGCCGTTGGTGCCGGTCACTCCCACGAGCTTGAGGTGTGACGACGGGTGGCCATACCATGCGGAGGCCAATCGTCCTAAGGCGTCAGCACTGTCGGCCACTTTTACATATGTGGTGGCTGAATCGCGATCTTCCTCTGAGGGCAGTTCTTCGCATACCACTGCCGCCACTCCCTTCCCTTTCAGTCCGGGTATAAATTTATGGGCATCGGTTGCAACTCCGCGCACTGCCACAAAAAGACTCCCTTCGCCGGCCTGCCGCGAGTCGCTCGTGATTCCCGATATCTCTCTATCTTTTTCTCCAATCACTTCCAGCACCCTGAGGTCGCCAAGAAGCTCGCTAAGATTATGCCTGATTTCCATATGTTGATGCCAATTTTATTTTCAGTAAGTTCAGTATCCCACTTAATTCCTAATTCCTAATTCCTAACTCCTAATTCCGGAGTGTCAGCATGATGTGCGCACCGCACCGCAATGTGGAGCCGGGCGCGATGCTCTGCCCCACCACGTGCCCTGAGCCGTTCGTGCACACGTTTAGCCCGCAGCTCTCCAGTATGCGAACTGCCGAGGTCACATCATAGCCCCTCACATCGGGCACGCCGTTCCCTTTCCGAGCGTTGCCTTTAATCTGCTTGAGTCCTGTTATGCCCAAGGCTCCGGCTGTCTTTGTGAACCCGTTGCCGGTCGATGCCGACAGTGTAGGTTTGCTCTCTTTCTTCTCTGATGTATAGGTCGATGCGTTGTTGAGCATGCCTCGCGAATACATCTTGATGGCCATGTTCTTGACCACCTGTCCTGACGTGCGGTTGGCCGAGTTGCCGGCATTGCCGAGCACCAGCGCAATACAGCTGTATTGCGGATGGTCATAAGGGAAGAAGCCGGCGAAGGCGTAGCGTCGCTTCGAGGTGTTGTAGACACCTTTCTCCACCGGATAGGCCGTGCCGGTCTTGCCCACCACGCAGACTCGGTCGTCGCGCACCATGCGCGCTGTGCCGTGGTCGCCCCATACCACCTCTTTTATACATTCACGCACCTTACGTGCCGTGGCCGCAGAGCAGATGCTGTCGCGTATGTAGTCTATCTTCAGCACCGAGTCGCGCCCGTTCTCGTCTATAAGGCTACGCACTAAGTGCGGCCGCACGTATTTGCCGTTGTTGGCTATCGCGTTGTAGACGGAGAGGGTGAAGAGCGGTGGCAGCTCTGTGTTGTAGCCATAGGCCTGGCGTGCCAAGTCGAGGTGCCGCGCGGTCATCGTGATGTTGCGCCCTTTGGAGTCTTTGTCGGTGAGCCGTCTTATGCGGGGGGTCTGCTCGCCGGCGATGCCGGAGCGCATGGGCTCGAAGAAGCCCAACCCTTTCAGACGGTCATAAAATTTCTCCGGATGCTGGGAGTAGCCCCTGAATATCACGCGGGCTATGCCTGTGTTCGACGATTGCTCTATAACTTGCTTCATCGTCTTCATGCCTCCGCCGTGAGGGTCACTCGTTTTCATGAACGGACTGCAATCAACCATGTCGTTGACACTGTGCACCAAGCCATCTTCAAAGGCTATCATCAGCGATATCGGTTTCATCACCGAGCCCGGCTCGAAGGGGAGAACTGCCCTGTTCAGGGCCTCGCCGTAGGTGCCGTTCTCAAGCCGTTCGATGTTGCTTATCGCTTTAATCTCACCCGTGCTGACCTCCATCAGGACCGCCGTGCCCCACTCCGCATTGGCATCCTTGCAGATTTTGTGAAGCTCCTCTTCGAGCATATCCTGCAGGTCGATGTTGATAGTGGTGTGTATATCGAAACCTCGTTGAGGAGGTGTACTGACCCAGTTGGTTATGCCGTTGGTAAGGGCCACTTTCTTCGCCAATCCCGGCTTGCCGTAGAGCAATGTGTCCAGGAATTTCTCAAGCCCGGAGTAGCCATGTATCTGGCGTGTCTCGAAGTTCTCGTTCACGCGCCCTATGCTGCGGTATGCCATCTTGCCGTACGGGTAGATGCGCATGTTGCGACCTGTCTTGTAGAGCGGCAAGCGTGACCCACGGCCTTTCATGTTCTTGAGCAACGGGAAGTTGCGTATCCTGTCATAATCTTCAAGTGTCTTCTTCTGGCAGATTCGCAACGCCCGCTTGCGCAGCGAGTCCGGACGCTCGAACTCTTTCTTGAGTTTGGCGTGCCACGAATATTTCTTTATTGTGTCAGCCGGTCGCGACAGCAAGTCTGCGATGCGCGGATAATACCGGTCAAGTGAGTCGGCCAAGGAGTCAATTGACCTCCAGGGCAACACTTTCATCTTCTTGAACTGGTCGTGACGCAAGTCCAGGAGTATATCATAGACTCTCAGGTTGCAGGCCAGGATGTTGCCGTTGTCCGAAAGTATGTTCCCCCTTTCAGGGGCTATGGTGTCGATGCGCGACAGCTCTGCCTTGGCGCGCGCATTCCAATCGCTCGCCTCGATCACCGTAGTGTCGAAGAGCTTACCCATAATCACCACCCCAAACGCCACAAACAAGATGGTGATAAGTCCGTAGCGATATAATATGGTTGTCTTGTTATTCTTTTTAGCTGCCATCGAAATCCCTTTATTCTATTCTCCCAAATTCAAAATTCAAAATTCCTAATCGTCGCTGAGTTCATAAGGTGGCTGTTCCTGAAATTCCAGTGGCAGACCTTTCTCGCGAACCATGCGGCGCATCTCTGTCTCGCGTATCAGCGACATGTATGCCGACTTCTCCTGAAGTTTCTCGCTCTCGGCGCGGGTCAGCTCGGTGTTAAGCTTCTTTATCTCCGACATCTTTGTCTTAGTCTTGTAGCGCAGGCCTATCAGGGCTATCACAGCCACAACGATTATCAACAGCAACCAGGCGTTGCTCTTGAAAAATTCCACCGAAATCGACCTGCCGTAGCGCAGCTCGTTAAGCCATGTGTTCTGACTCTTTCTTTTCTTAGTTGCCGCACCCTTATTGACGGCATCGCTCCTTTCTTCTTTTCCCATTTCCCTCCTGTGTTTTGTCTTGATGCAGGTGTTATCTATATTATGAGAATCTGTGATATGAATGATCTATGATTGTATATTATCTATTATAAATTGAATTTTTGTATTATAAAAAGTTATAATACAAATTACTTCATAACTAATAACTATAACCCAATACTTATCATATCTTCTCTGCAATGCGCAGTTTGGCGCTACGGCTTCGCGGATTCCGCTCCACCTCCTCTTTTGTCGGCACTATCGGACTCCGTGTAATCACTTTCCAAGGTGTCTCAACGCGCCCGTAGATGTCTTGCTCCACTTTTCCCTCCACGTTGCCGCTCCGCATGAAGTTCTTCACCATGCGGTCTTCGATGCTGTGGTAGGTGATAATGGCAAGCCTCCCTCCGGGCTTGAGCACTTTCAGCGATTGTTCCAACAGTCCCCGGAGAGAGCCCATCTCGCCGTTGACCTCTATGCGCAGTGCCTGGAACACCTGTGCCAAGTCTTTCTTTTCTGACTTGGGGCTGATGCTCCCTTTCACTGCCTCCACAAGTCCGAATGTAGTGGTGATGGGCGACGCTTCGCGTGCCTTCACTATCGATGTGGCTATCTGCCCAGGACGCTTCAGGTCGGTGTACGACCTGAACATCCCCTCAAGCTCCTCTTTGCTGTAGTCAGCCACTATGTCGGCTGCGGTCTTGCCCCCGTTACGGTTCATCCGCATGTCGAGCGGTGCATCGCTCCTGAACGAAAATCCGCGCTCCGCCGAGTCGAAGTGGTGAAACGATACCCCGAGGTCGGCCAAGATGCCATCCACGCCATCCTCTCCGTAGTAATGCAGGAAGTTGCTAAGGTAGCGGAAGTCGGAATGTACAAATGTAAACTGACAGCTATCCGGCTTATTGCAGATAGCGTCCATATCGCGGTCAAACCCATACAGCTTACCCTCTTCGCCAAGCTGCTCAAGTATACCCCGCGAATGACCGCCGCCACCAAACGTAGCATCTATGTAAACCCCTGAAGGCTTGATTGATAATCCCTCTATTGATTCCCGGTAGAGGGCCGGTATATGGTAGATGTTTGATTCCATGAAGTTACAGATTGCGACTTCTTCCGCAATCTGACTGTAAAATTAATGAAAATTTTCCAAATTATAGTCACAACAGGAAATATTCGTGCATTTTTAGAAATAAGATTTTGTCGGATATTCGTTCCGGCGAAGATGGAATGTGGCGGCTCCCACTTGACTGATGAGCCGGGACGAAGATGCGCAAAAGATATTTATCAAAATGCACGAATATTTCCTGTTGTGACTATAAGCACATTTCCAAACTCCATTTAATCTTTTTCCAATTTTTTTTCCAATCTTTGCAGCCTATAAAGATTTAAGTGATACCGGCAAGTACCAACCCGACGCGAAGCCACCGGGAGGGAGGAGCCTTCGGCGACGACAATAAATTAAGAATAAATTTTCTTGAAATCGCGCCGACGGTTATCCTCAGACCACAAAGTCAAAGTATCGTCATCCCCAAAAACGGTGCGATAAACAGCACTGCGGTCCTCCCCATCAACAAATGTCTCAATCCAAACCCGCCGGCTAAGGTCTTTATAAACATAATGCCCTTCCTCACAAAGTTCCCACTCCCCCTCATCACCAACAGCAGAATAACCACCAAACCATCCATCCTCCTTAAAAGAAATCTTCTCCAAGCCATCGCTGCGAACCCAATCCCCAACAATCCGCAAATCACCCTCAACAACCTCCCCATTATCACCCCCATTGGAACTTCCACCATTCTCGCCATTATTCTCGCCATTATTCTCGCCATTCGTGCCATCAGAACCACCATTCTGGCCACTATCAGAATTACCACCGGATCCACCATTAGCCTCATGATTAGGAATATGACCAAGAGGCTCCTCCTTAGAGCAAGAAGAAAGGCAACCCCCAAGCCCAAAAGCAAGAACTACCAGCCCCAACTTCGTCCAAAACAAACAAGTGAATCCCTTCATATAAATAAATTTTATTAAAATAATCCAAAAGCCCCAAAGTCCCAAAAGTCCTTAAAGACCTTAAAGTCCTTAAGGTCTTTAAAGCCCCTAAAAACCGCGGTGTTTCTTTCGAAGGCTGGCCATCCGTTCAGAAAAGCCGCCGTTTTCAAGAAAATCCCGTTCCAACCGTTCAAGCTGCCGATGCAATAGATAGTCTGCCTGATTAATCAGGATAATAGCCATATTTGCAATAGTCGCAGCGGGACGGCGAGCTGCAATTCCCATAAAAAATTCAGCATCATTATGATTTCTTCCCAAAGCACGCATGGTCTCATATTCGATGCTCCCCGATTCCCATTGACGGTATCCCCGAGTCTTAAGAAAGTCCTCATAGTCCTCAAGAAGTTCCTTAAGGCTTGCCTTAGCAACATTGACAAGCTTAATCTCAGTCTTAGCAGAGGTGCAAGAAGCGGCACACCCCTCAATGATATTTTGCTTTCCGCTGCGAGCCGCCTGCACCATTTGGTCAACAGTGCGGTCCCCTTTCTGAAGAAACCGGCTACAGAAATCAAAAGTCATTTGATATATGACATCAGCCTTCTGATAGCTGAGAAGTTTCTTATAGTTTCCGATATGAGGAATCAATTCATGCATGCCAATTAAGCTAAGTCAATAAAGAAAGTAAATTACAATAGCAAATATATCCTAAATCAATTAATTAAGCAAGAAAATACCCAAATTTATAAAAAACACCACCAACTGATATATAAACCAACAAAAGCCCCAAAAGTCCCAAAAAGTCCTTAAAGATCTTAAAGACCCTAAACTCCTTAAACTCCCAAAAGTCCTTAAAACCTTAAAATTAATAATTACCACAAAGTAGACACAAAAAGAGGCGAACACGTTATGAGTGTCCACCTCCAATAATTTTAAAGTATATTCAAGATTTATATGAGGTACTTACCTTACGATAAATTTTTCAGTCCTGCCATCATGCACCCGGATATATACACCACGTGGCAAAGCATTTGCATCCGTGGCAATCTCATAGCCGTCAAGCGTATAGATTCGGTCGGGCATATTTGGATTTATTCTGCCTTGTTCGCTCTCGTAATCGCTTTCCACCGATTCAATACCGCTGAGTGTGTAATTCACCTTACATGTCGCCACGGGTGAATCCGCATAAAGTGTATACGCACGGATGTCCACACTGCCGGTCGTGGCAGGCACTTTCATGTTCGCCCCTGAAGGTCGTGTGCCGTTACCTGCCACAAAAGTCACGAGCCCTGTGTTGTCTACAGTGCAAATCGTGGGGTCTGACGACTCCCAGAGTATCGTCTGGAGAGTGGCGTTGGCCGGCGTGATCGTTGCGTTCAGTTGCAGCGGTTTACCTTCTTCTATTTCCACGCTCTCGGTGTTGATCGTAACTTTGTCAGCTTCTATAAGCTCAAAATGATTAAAGCGATACCAACAGTTGGGATTGTTTTCATAGCTTTCACGGCAACCGGGTGTCACATAAAGTGAGCATCCGTACCAACTGAATGTGTTGTTGTATGCAATGGGTGGTGTCAAAGCTGTGACATTTATGCGTTCGAGATTGTTCGAACCGTCAAAGGCTCGCTCTCCAATCCTCTCGATTCCTGCACCGATAGTAATTGACTTCAAATCGCTGCCACTGAATGCGCTTGTCCTGATTTCTTTTACGTTAGATGGTATTATCAAATCTGTAATTCCACTCTTGGAAAAGGCATAAGTGTCTATGAGTTCAAGATTTGTACCTAAATTCAAATGTAGTACTCCCGGATTCTCGGACCGGTTGTGAGTGAACAAAATTTTCACTAAAT
>CAJTYC010000002.1 GCA_910584185.1 uncultured Muribaculaceae bacterium | reverse complement strand
AGAGTTGGCCGCTTTTAGCACCTGACTTTCAGTTGCAACCGAAAGGTTGCGCCTTGCAGTCAGGCACTAAAATCGACTCAACTCTGCGACCCCTATGGGCAAAATTTTTATGAGATGGGCTCTTATTACCCGCATAACCGTTAGCCGGCGCAGGGCATCAAGCAGCTGAGGCTCACCTTATAACCGGCATAGTGGGAGGCAAAAACTATGACAACATCTCTTTACGACATACCACCGGAATCGTGGGCGCTTCTCGGCGTCGCGATAGCCGGTGTTATCTTTATGATAACCTATGGTATGCGGCCACTGCGCAGCGCAGCGCGCCATGAAGACCAACACAAGCCCGAAACCGACGGCCAACCGGCCTCAATGCCCAAGGCCACTGTGGTGATATATTGCCAAAGCGACGAGGAGACACTGATGAATACCCTCCAGTCGGTCTGCGAGCAGAACTATCCCGACTTCGACGTGGTGGTGGTGTGCGACTCCGGCGCCGAATACGCCTCATATATATCCGAGATTGTGGAGCAGCGTTGGGATAACGTATATGTGACCTATCTGCAGCCAGGCTCGCACAACCTGAGCCGCCTGAAACTTGCCAACACCATCGGCATAAAGGCAGCCAAAGGTGAAGTGGTGCTGACAACCCGCGCCAATATAACCATACCTTCCGCAAGCTGGCTGAGCGGCATGATGACACCTTTCTGCGGGCCACAAGGCAAATATATCGACCTTGTGTTCGGTCTGACCCACCCGGACTTCAATGAGTTTCACGGCCTCGGCAAGTGCTACCGCCGTTTCGACTCCCTGCTAAGCGACAGCCTCTGGGCCGGATATGCGGCCATGGGGCATCCATATCGCGGCGACGGCTTCAACCTCGCGCTGCGTCGCACGGCATTTTTCGACAACAAAGGATACGCCAATTGCATGTATCTACTTAATGGTGAAGATGATGTATATATCAATCAGATATGCACATCGGCCAACGCCCGCATCGCCACATCGCCACACACCATACTTACCGTGAATTGGGGAGAATCCGCCCGGCGCATATGGTCGCTTCATAAAGCGTCGCGCAACTTCACGCGCCGCTGGCTGCCGTCCGCACCCTTCTTGCGTGCCGGCGCAGTGAGCCTCATGCAATGGCTCGTCACCGCTGCCGCCGTGGCCGGAGCCCTGCTCGGCCTCCCCTCCCTATGGCCCATCGTGGCGGCATGCATCATCGTGGCAATGCTCTGGACAGCCGACATGCTCAGCTACCGCAAGGCCGCCAAGCTGTTTGACGTGACAGCCGCATGGTGGGCAGCACCGCTGCTATGGCTATGGCGACCTATTGCCAACGCCATCTTCAAGCTCTCCCACTTGGGCACATACAAAAAAAATTTCACCTGGCAGCGATAATTACACCTCCTACGGTTGTTAACACCTTAGAGGCCCTTATCCAAGCCCTGCATCTGAAATAAAGAGAAAACGTACAGGTGCATCACCCCTATAAGCTATCAGACACATGGGAAAAAACAAACTGAAGAAATTTGCCGACATGGCACAATATAAATGCGTGTATCAGTATCCGCGTGAAGAATTACTTCGCGTGGGTTTTCCGCATAAGGGAGCATGGCACCAAGATGTGTTTGCCAACCCCAACCCCATCACCCTCGAACTTGGCTGCGGACGCGGCGAATACACCGTGGCACTCGCCAAGAGCGAGCCGACACGCAACTTCGTGGGCATCGACATAAAGGGAGCACGCATGTGGACCGGAGCCTCCGAGGTGGAGCGCGAAGGGATAGCCAACGCGGCATTCCTGCGCTGCGAGATAGAAAACATCGACTCATTCTTCGCCCCCGGCGAAGTCGACAGCATCTGGATCACGTTTCCCGACCCGCAGATGAAGAAGCGTCGCAAGCGCCTAACCTCCACAAGATTTCTCTCGCTCTACCGAGGCATCATGAAGCCCGACGGCGTAGTGAACCTCAAGACAGACTCCCCCTTTCTCTACGAATACACACGCCGGCTCGTGGAGCTGAACGGCTTCGAAGTGCTGATGCAGACCGACGACCTTTACGGCACAGGCATGGCTGACCCCGTGTCGTCGATAAAGACATATTACGAACAGCAATGGCTCTCGCGGGGCAAGAAAATCAAGCTGATATCATTCCGTCTTCCGGCAGAAGGGAAACTTATGGAACCCCAAGAAGACGACATAGAGAAAGATGACTACCGGGCCATGCCCAGACCGAACTTCCCGGCCCTAAAGTCAGACGAGTCAGACAAGACCGACAAGTCAGACCTGTCAGACAAGTCGGACAAGACCGACAAGTCCGACTCGTCAGACCAACTCCGCGACATGGTGAAAGGCATGCTGCCGGCCGAAGCCGTCGAGAAACTCAACGGCTACATAGAGACGCACCCGGATCGCGAAGAGGCATACATAATGCGGGGGCTGAAATATTGGAGCCTCGGCGACCGGGCATCCTCGATACGCGACTACCTGACTGCCATCCGCATCAACCCGCAGAGCCGGGCCAACGAGGCGCTGAAAGCCGCCAACGAGATACTCGACTACCGCAACAACGACTTATACAATCCCTGATATGAACTTCACACCCATAGCAAGGCCCATGTTTGTGCGCCGCTCACGCGCCACCGACCGATATGCCGGCCACGGGCGCGAACTCCAGCTCAAACAGCTCAGGGGATTGCTCAAATGCGCACGCCACACGGAGACAGGCCGCAAATATGACTTCAGCGGCATACTCGACTCCGACGACATGTATGCAGCCTATGCTGCAAACGTGCCGACGTGCAGCTACGAAGACATACGTGCCGACGTGATGCGCATGATCAACGGCGAGCGCGACATACTCTGGCCAGGACGCTGCCGCAACTACGCCCAATCGTCGGGCACATCGGGAGGCCGCTCCAAATATATTCCCATCACCGAGCGCAACCTGCACAATTGCCACTATAAAGGGGCGTTCGACTGCGTGGCCCACTACCTGCGACATAATCCTCACTCACGCATATTCTCGGGCAAGGCTTTCGTGCTCGGCGGTTCCTTCGCCTCCGAGGTGAAACCACGCGACCCCCACGTCAGGATAGGTGACCTCAGCGCCACGCTCATCAACCGCATCAACCCGGTGGCCAACAAGTTTCGCGTGCCGCACATGCGCACTGCCCTGCTCCCCGACTGGACCGAAAAACTGCCTGCCCTCGTAGAGGCATCAAAAGATGAAAACATCACCAACCTCTCCGGCGTGCCCTCCTGGTTTCTCACGGTAATCAAGGAGGTGATAGCCAAGAAGGGCGTTGAAAAAATATCGGACGTGTGGCCCAACCTCGAGGTATTCTTCCACGGCGGCATCTCCTTCGAGCCATACCGTGAGATATACACGCAGCTCACCGACTCCGCGAAGATGCACTTCCTCGAGACCTACAACGCCTCCGAGGGTTTCTTCGCAGTGCAGAATGACCCCAACGACCGCTCAATGCTGCTCATCATCGACAACGATGTGTTCTATGAGTTTATCGACATAGCAGACCCGCAGGCCAAGCCGATACCACTCTGGGAAGTGGAGAAAGGTAAAGTCTACGAACTGCTCATATCATCGAGCAACGGACTCTGGCGCTATCACCTCGGTGACACAGTGCGCGTATATGACACCAACCCGGTGAAGATAAGGATAGCCGGACGCACCAAGACATTTATCAACGCATTTGGCGAGGAACTGATGGAAGACAATGCCGAACATGCCATGGCAGCGGCCTGCAAGGCCACCGGGGCAGTTATGCGCCACTACACGGCGGCTCCGGTCTTTGCCACCGAGACTTCCAAGGGGCGTCACCAATGGGTCATAGAGTGGATCACACCACCGGCCGATATCGAGACATTCGCATTCAAGCTCGACCACGAGCTGCGCCGTCTCAACTCCGACTACGATGCCAAGCGCAGCCACACGATCTTCCTTGACCCGCCGCTCGTCACCACAGTGCCGCACGGCACATTCGAACGCTGGCTCCGCTCCGTAGGCACCGGCAAACTCGGAGGCCAACGCAAAGTGCCACGCCTGAGCAACGACCGCAAGATCGTGGACAACCTGCTGACAATCACACAGCAATAAGAGATAACCTTAATGACAAAATATCACTATGACAAAATGTCACTATGACAAAATTTCATAATATCATAATGTCATAATGACATAATGACAAAAATGTCATAATAAAAAAATTGTCATGATGACATTAATCTAAAAAGAAACAACTAAAACAACTTCAAGATATGAAAATAGCAGTAGCCGGCACCGGCTATGTGGGTCTAAGCATAGCCACTCTCCTTGCTCAGCACAACAAGGTTACAGCCGTAGATGTGATTCCGGAAAAGGTTGAACTTATCAACAACCGCAAGTCACCCATCCAGGACGATTACATAGAGAAATATCTGAGCGAGAAGCAGCTCGACCTCACAGCCACCCTCGACGGCGCCTCCGCTTATCGCGATGCCGATTTCGTGGTGATAGCCACTCCCACCAACTATGACTCCGACCGCAACCATTTCGACACCTCTCACGTAGAAGAGGTGATCGACCTTGTGCTCGAAGTCAATCCCTACGCAGTGATTGTGGTCAAGTCTACTATACCGGTAGGCTTCTGCCGCAATATGTATACAAAATATAACGCGCTCGGCGTGAAGAAGCTCAACCTGCTCTTCGCTCCGGAGTTCCTGCGCGAAAGCAAGGCCCTCTACGACAACCTCTACCCCTCGCGCATCATCGTCGGCATACCGAAACTGATTGTCAAGGAGGACTTCCATGAGGAGAACGAGGCCATAAAGCGACTGGCCGACATACCATTTCTCACCGAGAAAGCTCACGAATTTGCGGCACTTCTTGAGCAAGGCGCCATAAAGAAAGATATACCTGTGCTATACATGGGTCTAAAGGAGGCCGAAGCCGTCAAGCTCTTCGCCAACACCTACCTCGCGCTGCGCGTCAGTTACTTCAACGAACTCGACACATATGCAGAGGTCAAGGGACTCGACTCAAAAGCGATAATCGAAGGTATCGGACTTGACCCGCGCATCGGCGAGCATTACAACAACCCGTCGTTTGGTTACGGTGGCTACTGTCTCCCCAAAGATACCAAGCAGTTGCTCGCCAACTATGCAGATGTGCCGCAAAACATGATGTCGGCCATTGTGCAGAGCAACAGCACGCGCAAGGACTTCATAGCCGACCAAGTGCTGAAGATGGCCGGATGGTATGACTACGCGGGAAATATCGACTACAGCAACGAGTCTGAGCGCGAATGCACAGTGGGAGTATATCGCCTCACCATGAAGTCAAACAGCGACAATTTCCGCCAGTCGTCAATACAGGGTGTAATGAAGCGTATCAAAGCCAAAGGTGTAAATGTGATAGTATATGAGCCTACGCTCGAAGATGGCACCACATTCTTCGGAAGCCGGGTGGTCAACGACCTCGACGAGTTCAAACGCCAGTCGGCGGCGATAATCGCCAACCGCTACGACGAGTCGCTAAACGATGTCAAAGACAAGGTCTACACCCGCGACCTCTTCAGCAGGGATTAAAAAAACATTAGGGCTAATAAGGCAAATAGGGCTAATAAGAAGAAAACTTATTAGCCCTATTTGCCTTATTAGCCTTGCCTTGCCTTTCTTAGCCTTACTTAGCCTTATTTCAGTTTTACAACTTTTATTGCTCCTTGGCTCACCACTTTGACTATCAGCACCTCATCTTCGGGGAGGCTATCCACATGGGCTGAATCGGCGCTGGGGCTGCCTTGCCACAGCGTCTTGCCATCGAGCGAATATATCGCCACGCTGTCGATCACTCCGTTAGATTTCACATATACGTTGCCGCCATCGCGTGTCACACCCACGCTGGCGAGTTCAGAGTCGGTCACCGAACCCACGTCGGCACCACCATCCACTATGTTGAAGAGGCGCCACACCGGATGCTCACGCCACACATCGGCGGTTTTCTCCTTGACGTGCAGCAATATGTCGTAACGACCCTCGGCGTTTTCAAGACCTGAGAATGCGAGGTCGTCCGTCTCCGGTATGTTTATTCCGAGCGGATTTACATTGACAGTCTCGAGCGAACCCATGTTGCGGAAAGCGTGAGCCTTGATTGATTTCACATCCGCACCCAAGCGCAGCGTCTTCACGGTGTTGTTGTTGGCAAACGCACCCTCCTCCACGCTCTCGCCGTTCAAATCGAGGTCAACAGTTCCGGCTGTCCCCGACATCACGAGCGACGGATAGAATCCGTAGAGAAAAGGAAGCACCTCTATCGAGGCATCGGCAAAGAAAGCTCCTTTGCCCACAGTCATCTCATGTTCATGGTCTATGTCCAGCTCCACGAGTTCGGCACAATTGGCAAACGCGAAGTCGCCGACTTCAGATACACGGGTGAGATTGACCGAAGTCAAGGCAGTGCCGCAATAAGCGTAAGCGCCGATTTTGGAGACCTCCGCAGGCACCGGCTGCGCATATTTAGAGCAATTCTCGAAAGTGCGGTCAGGGACTTCGGTTATGTCGGCACCGAAATTAACTTCTGTGAGGTTAGCATCATCCTTAAAGAGACCGGTGCCGAGCGTGGGGTTGCCCTGTATTACAACCTTGGCAAGATTGGGGCAGGCGGCAAAGGCACGGTCGCCAATCTTCGTGACAGACTGCGGCACCAGAATCTGCTTTATCGCACTCGAAGCGAAAGCCGAAGTGCCGATACTCTTCAGGTCTTCGGGCAGCGTCACTGTCTCCACATTGCTGCCTATAAGCATCATATCGGGGAGAATGCCTCCGGGCAGCGACAATGCACTCAGGTCAAGATCCTTGATCGAGGGGCTTATAAACTTCAGCAACTCAAGGTCGGCCGCAGAGGCCGAACCGGTGAGTTTCAGCTGCGAGTCGCGGGTATTGTTGATGGTAAGTTTAGAGGCGCTGAGCGAGCCGGGAGTCACTGCAATCTCCAGCGCAGAGCCGGAGAAGCAAAGAGCCATGACGCCTAACGCAGACAATACTATCTTCTTCATCTATCGTACTTATATTCTTGTTTGAAATCAGTTGAAAATCAATTCACCACGAGCACCTTGCCCACCTGCACGAAATTGTCGGCATTAGGGGCATTGGTAGCCAAGATGAAATATACACCGCCCGGCACTCGCTTGCGGTTCATGCCGGTGATATCCCACTGGGCGCGACCTGAGGAGGCCTCACCGCATTCTTTCACGAGGTTGCCGGCAGCATCCACTATCTTTATCATCGCGTCATCTTGCAGACCATCTATGGTCACGTAACCATAGAAGTCGGGTGCCACTGGATTGGGGTAAACCCTCACATCGTCGTCGCCGCCACCGGCTGATGTGCCGTAGAGGAAAAGTTCGGCGAGGCCCTTATCGGTAGAGGCCATGATGGAATTGGTGTCAGGGTTGTAACCTATTGAATACACATCATTGTCGGGGAGTGGAGAATTGTCGGTGGTATATGATGCGAGCACTTCACGTCCGTCAGAAGAAGTGCACATCACACCCGCACCCATTGTGGCAAACCACTTGTTGCCGGCCTTATCTGCTATTATGCCGTTCACCTGCACCTTGTTGAGCAGGTAGTCGGCGAGATTGGTGCCGTCATTACGTGCCACCTTAATTCGGCGCACAGCCGAGGGATTATCGAAAGCCTCAGAGGGCTTAAAGGTAATCAAGTCATCACCGGTAGATAGCCACACGAGTCCGGTGAGCGGATCTTCATAGTGGGCATAACCATACAGGAACTCCACCTTTTGGCCATCCTGGTCATATAATTCAGTCATAGTGACCATGCGGTCGTCAGACGTATCAGTCGGTGTGCCGTTATGGTCATAGATGGTCAGACCGCCACCCTTGGTATTGCCCTGGAGCAAGATAAGATTACGGTTGGCCGAGGTCTTGAGCGGCAGCATCAGCGGCGAGTTTGAAATCTTTGCACCCTTCACTGTCAGCTTGCGAAGCGGCTTGAAATTGGCGGCTGAAGTGACGGCGGCACGCTCCTCGGGCAGCCAATACCACAGTTCCGTATCCTCGCTATCCGACTCATGATAATTGTTGGGCACAAGGTGGCTTATCCAGAGAATGCCGTAAGAATCGAATGCCGGAGCGGAGAAAACACAGCGTGCACGCCACGAGGCATTTTCGGGCGATTCCTCCACAGCCACGACGAAACCGGGATGACCATAGCCTCCGGAATCGTCAGTGCGCTTTGATATATGTATCGAATTCTCTACATTTTTCAGGTCAAGACGCATAAAGCCATTCTTCACCGAGCCGCAATACACGTGGTGAGGATTTTTAGGGTCAATGGCTATGCCACGCGGGCTGGTGACTATAAGTCCCTTAGAATCGCTCCGATATGTAGCCGACAGCTGGGACCAGTTCATATCCTTGTAGCCCGACAGCATATCCGGGATATAGAAGTGGTTGCCGGCATCTTGATAGAAGATGTTATCCATACTGTGATTGCGCACGAGCATACCATATTCCGGGCTGTAAGCCATATAAGAGCTCAGGAAGCTCGACGACACGTTGGGGAAGAAGCGGTCCTTCAGCACGGTCCAGTTGTCGCCCGAAGAGGGTTTGCGCTTCAGCGAAATGCCCTTACGCTTGGCCGACAGCCAGAAGTCAGACTCGTTGTAAGTGCCGAAGAGTCCGTTACGGTCGTCGACCGGCACATCGAAAAAGGCATCCTTGCCGTCGGCATGAAGTATTGTGATAGAATTGGGGTGGCAAAGCAGCACACCATTGGGGAGAGGCTCCATGCCGCGAGATCTGCTGCCCACCAACGTGCGCGATGTATATTTGTCACCATCCTTATAAATCAAGGCCACGGTCATGTTGTCACGCTTGCCATAAAGGGTTACAATGCCGCGGTTGCCCAACGGATACATTCGCGACACAGTGCCGGTGCCCGGTTTGGAATCTATGCCGAACTTAGGGCCCTTCATGAGCTTGTCGAAAGTATATTCACCCGGTTGGCCATAATAAACCTGATTGTCAGACGCAAGCCACATCTTGCCGTCATACATGGCCATAGCATTTACAGGCACACCATACACGCGTGAGGTGCCCACCTCCTTATTGCCTTCGTTGATTGTATAATAGCCGAAATCTGTAGCGACATATATGGTGCCGCTCGAATTGTCGACTGTCAGACTGTTGATTTTCTTGGAGGGTGCCGATTGCGAGAGCTTCAGACCCGGCACAGTATATTTGTCGCCGTTGTCATAGAGCAAATCCACATTGCCGTCGTCAAACGCTGCCACAAGATACTTCTTGGCGAAGTTATATTCTATGGCATTCACAGTGTTGCCGCTCAGCAGGTTCTGCGAATTGAGCACCATCATTTCCTCCCCCTCCTTGTCGTAGCGCATCAATATGCCGTAATGTATTGCCATTGCCGTGACAGAAGGCTCATAATCTTGCGAAAGGCCGAGAAAATATGTGTACTTCTGCGTGTCGACGATTCGCTCCATATTGCCGTCGTATGAGCCGTGCAGACGCCACTGCTCCGCATTGGCCGTAAAGCCGCAGAGCATCAAGATGATGAGCATGGAGAGCAGGCCGAGAAACCGGCTCAGCTTGCGCATGGCGCGTCCACGGTGCGATATGGCATTCTTCTCGTCGGGGAGCATTTCGGCGAAACACTTACCCGACTCCTTTGCGACGAACACGGGGTCGTAGCCGAAGCCGCCGTCGCCGTGAGGTTCGCGGGCTATCCGGCCATCCACACGCCCGACGAAACAATGCTCCTCACCGTCGGCCACAAGGGCTATCACGGTGGAGAAGTGGGCATCGCGCTGCTCCTTATCATACATTTCGGAGAGAAGTTTCTTCATATTGGCTTTGGAGTCGCACTCCTCACCGGCATAACGTGCGCTACGCACGCCCGGCGCGCCGTCGAGCGCGTCGACCATCAGGCCGGTGTCGTCGGCGAAACAGTCATATCCGTAACGGTCGTGTACCCAACGCGCCTTAATCAGGGCATTCCCCTCGAGGGTCTCGGCAGTTTCGGGTATATCATCATGGCAACCTATCTCGGCAAGCGACACAATCTCGAATCCCTCCGGCACGATGCGGCGGGCTTCTTCGAGTTTGTGGGCATTGTTGGTTGCAAAAACAAGTCTTTTTCGTTTATCCATCTATGATTTAACGAAAAAGACTTGCTATATATTGTAGTTGATTAATCCTCGCCGACGGCTTTTAAGAGTCTTTAAGGGCTTTAAGGACTTTAGGTCGTTAAGGTCGTTAAGGTCGTTAAGGTCGTTAAGGTCGTTAAGGTCGTTAAGGACTTAAAGTCCTTGCTTTCTTACTTGCGATACTTGTTGTAGGAAATCCAGGCCCAGCACATCATATTGTAAATGCTCGGCAGCAGGCCAATCTTCTCCTCGCGGTATAGCACATTCCACTGCGGCTTGATCACCTTGCGCTTGTCGCCTGTGGCCGATGCCTTGCGCATACGATAGTCAGCTATCACCTCCTTATTGCCATAGGCCACCCCTATCTCCTTGAGCATATGCAGCAAGAACACGTAGTCATCGCGCATGCTTCCGAGCTCTTCATTAAAGAAAATCTTGGGTGCTTTTTGTGTGTCGAAAACAGCTGCGGAGGGAAATATCGGATTGGACTTCAGCAATCTCTTGTAAGTCACTTTATCAGGCACGATAAAAGGCCTCAAAAGCTCTTCCTTGGTCTCCTCATTAATGCGGCGGTATGAACTGAATACCAAAGCTGCATCTTTCTGTTTCATGAAGTTGAGCTGCTTCGAGAGATAGTCAGCGTGCCAGATATCGTCAGAATCGAGGAAAGCGATATATCGACCTTGCGCCTTTTCGAGTGCAATATTTCGGGCTCCGGATGAACCCCTGTTTTGCTTGCTTTCCACAAGTATGACACGTGGGTCGCCGGCTGCAACTTTTTTCACTTCTGCGATACCGGCCCCTCCATCGGGCGAACAGTCATCTACTATAATCATCTCCCAGTTCTGATAGTCCTGGGCCAATACACTTCTTATTGCATCGCCAACAAAGGCCGCTCCCTTATACATGGGAGTGATAATGGATACCATATCCTCTTTCATATGCGGTGTGATGTGTTCAATTTCATGGCTTCACTGATATTGCGACACTCTTGAAAACAAGCTGCGAAGGCCCCTTATGATGTCGCAGCAACAAAAATAACACTTTTTTTGCATATTTTCAAACTTTTTAAGCAAAAGAATAAAAATCGGCAAAACGAGTATCGCCCCAACAGGCGCGTCAGTCCATAATTTCCTTGAAATCGTTAAGCACTTTAGCAATCACCTTATCCATGTCGAGATAGGTGTATGTGCCGAGACGGCCGCCGAAATATACATGGGGCTTCAACCTTTCGGCAAGCTCACGATACTTCTCTATCAGCGCATTATTACGCGCATCGTTCACAGGATAGTATGGCTCCATGCCTGGTTCCCACTCTGTGCTGTATTCGCGTGAGATTACAGTTTTAGGATTGTCATAGACCACCTGGCCGAACATCTCGAAATGCTTGTGCTCTATGATGCGTGTGTAAGGCACATCACCCGCTGTATAGTTTATCACAGCGTTGCCCTGATAGTTGGGGTTGTCGAGCTTCTCAGTCTCGAAGCGCACTGTGCGCCATTGCAGCTGGCCGAGCTTGAAGCCGAAATATTCGTCGATTGGGCCGGTGTAAACGACACGCTCAGCCATGGCATCAAATACCTTGCGGTCAGAGAGATAGTCAGTGTCGAGTCGCACCTCCACCCCTTCGAGCAGGGCATCAATCAGCACATTGTAGCCACCCACGGGTATGCCCTGGTAGAGGTCGTTGAAGTAATTGTTGTCATACACGAGCCTCACCGGCAGGCGTCGGATTATGTAGGCAGGGAGTTCGGTGCAGGGTCTACCCCACTGTTTTTCAGTATAATGCTTTATAAGAAGTTCGTATACATCGCGGCCTATGAGCGTGAGGGCCTGCTCTTCGAGGTTGCGGGGCTCGGCCACACCATCGGCGGCCATCTTCTCCTTGGCCTGGCGCCTTTGCTTCTCTAGCTTCGCCTCGGCCTCAGCCGGAGTCTCCACTCCCCAGAGCTTGCAGAAAGTATTCATATTGAACGGCAAGTTATACATCTTGCCATCCGGGGCCTTGGCCACCGGGCAGTTGGTGTAACGGTTGAAGCGCACATAGCGATTCACGAACTCCCACACTTCCTCGTTAGAAGTATGGAAGATATGTGCACCATATTTGTGAACGTTTATCCCGTCGACGTTCTCACAATATATATTGCCGCCGGGGTGGTTGCGTTTTTCTATCACGAGGCATTTCTTGCCGGAGTCGGTGGCGAGGCGTGCGAAGACTGCGCCATAGAGGCCCGCTCCGACTATCAGAAAGTCATATTTCATAATTGGTCTTTTTTTTGGATTGTATCACTGACCACTTTAAGGTCGTTAAGGTCTTTAAGGTCGTTAGTGTCTTTAAGGTCTTTCAGGAGTTTGCTGAATGAGTTATTTCAGGTATTGGAGGTGACGGGTGAAGACACCGCGGAAGCCATCGCGCGTGCAGGCGAGGTAGTGCTTATAGCCCTCCAGGTCGAAGCCGCGCGTCACGAGGAATAGCCATGTGTAGGCGCCGAATATCTTGGCGGCGGCCAGCCAGCGATGATTGTTCTTGTTGATGAAGGCCCAGTTGCGTATCAGACAGGTGAACCTGAGCTTCGAGTCAACATACGGCACCTTGAAGAGTCCACCCATCACCGGCACCACCGGCGCACGGTTGGCCGGATGATAAAACACGGCGTCGAGCACTGTCACCGGCTTGAAACCGGCCTTGAGACAACGGTAATAATGCTCGTAGTCGTCGCCCCAAATGAAGAGGTCGGGATTGATATAACCCACCTCATCTACTATCTTCTTGCTCAGCAGCGAACCGTTGAAGGGGAACACGAAGGGGAGAATCTCACCCCAGTCGGCCATAAGTTCGGCATATGATTCGGTCTTGCCACCTTTCTTGAGTTTCGTGGCCCAAGAGAGCTGTGTGTGCTCCTCTATATTGATGCTCACAGGCATCACATAGTCATATTTGTCGAGATATGCGAGCTGCTTCTCAAGACACTCGGGAGTGGGATAGCCGTCATCGTCCATCATCCAGAAAGCATCGAACTCATTCATATGGTGAGCAAGTTCGAGCCCCTTGTGGAAGCCCCCGGCACCACCGCCATTTACCGGCATGCGGTAGTATATCACCCTCATGCCTTCTACTTGCGACTCCATCATCACCTCTGTCTGAAGCGGCGCCCCGGCCACAATACCCTCACCGCAGAGATATTCGAAAGTGCCGTCGGTAGAGGCATTGTCGACTATTATCAGCGCATCAGGGCGAACTGTCTGCCCCATCACAGCGCGTGCGCAACGAGCCAGCAGCTCTCGTCGATTAAATGTGACTATTATACTACATATCTTTTTCATGGCATCCAAATTTAAGACAAACTTTTTAAAATTCCAAATAATCGGCCAATACAAGCATATTACACATTGATTTGGCTGCGATTTTCGGATTGAGGCCCATTGGAAACTCCTTTTGTCATCTTCGAGTTGCGCCTGCTACGCAAATAATTGAATTTAAATTTCCCGTTACTGTAACATAAGCTTATACTTGCAAACAACCAGAGCCAAAAATTACCATACATCACATAGGAGTCAGACACTATCAATTTTACGAATACTCCGAAAAACAAGAACAAGCCCATCACCTTATTGCGAGAGAAACAAATTGCATATATAATCAGATATAATATGCCGACACACATCAGTGTGCCTAAAATCCATCCGAACTGCAGAAGAATCTCAAGAAAAATATTGTGAGGATAAGGACCGCTGATAAATGCCCTGTCACCAAACAGCCCGGGCACCTCCATTTCCATATGCAAGAGTCTCCGGATTCCTTCATTGATAAACAAGTCTCGTTCACCGCCACTTGTCACAGCCTTGGCCAGGAACTTTGTGACGAGTCGGGAATTCTCAAAAAACGGGAGCAGACTGAGCGCATACATTATCTTGTCGAGAAACAGGAAAAGAACCGCACCCAAAACCAAGATTACAATCAATGTAATAACCCGCTTCACGAGACTGCCGGTGAATAGTTCATATGCACACACAAAGAGCAAAGGCATCACCACTGCATTACGCGCTCCATGCGACAATATAGATGCATACAACGCAAAAAATACTGCCAGCCACAACAGAGACCTCTTGCGCCTCGCCAACACATACGAGCAAAGTATAAACGGAAGCATGAAGTAACTGTATGGCATATAACTGATAAAGTCATAGCGTGCCAACACATCCGAATCATGGGTAAAGACTGTTCCCAATGCCACCAGCAACGCCAACACACAGAATATACGGCAACTGTCGAAAAAATAGTTCCAATCCTTGATTTTCCTGACTATGCATACACTGATAGGCACATATGTGATATATACGGCTACCATAATACCGCTCACATAATATTCGCTCAATGATGGATCCATAATGAAATTCAATACAAAAAAGCTGTATATGCAAAGCATTATAAACACATCTGACGAATTAAGATGACGCAACCCGTAGTACCCACTCACTACAAGCATTACGAAATAGAAAAGCATATTTAGAATGCCTGCGGTGCCGCCTGTAATAAACCCCACATACATAATCAGCACGGGCAAGAATAAAGTCGCACTGAATATATTGACGCCTATCCAATCGGAAGATGAGCATCCTACCGGACATGCAGTAAACTTTTTCAAGAATTTCATCATACTATTTGAATCTTTTAAGCACGCCTTTGGCAGCCTTGACCATGGCATTGCGCACCACATGCTTGGCTGTCATCTTGGCTATGCGCGAACGTTTTATGCCGAATCCGCGCAGTGTGCGGACTCCCTGCCTGAAGGTATCGCGGTTCTCAAATAGCGACCTCGCCATCTGGGCCCAGAGGAATCGTATCTGATAACGGTGCGGAATGCCGTTCTCTTCAAAAAATTTATCCTCCCTGCCGAACACCTCTATGCGTTGCAGCTTGTTGGCTTCTGTGAGCGTGCGCGACACTGATCCGCTACGGGTCGTGATAGTGCATAGAGCACGGGAATCAACCTTCACCTTATCGGCATAATGGCCTGTCAAGTAGGAGTATTTCGTGTCGTTGTGTATGCGTGTGGTGTCGAAGTCTATGTTGTGTTTCTCAATCAGAGAGCGTCTTACTATCTTGCACCATGGTTCGCCAAACGTATAACGTAAGCGCATCTCCGCTTCGTGCGGATTAGTGGCATACATTGATATATGCTTATTGAGCCAATCTGCCCTGTCGGAAGTGGTGAAATTCACGCTGTCTACGCTGCATGCCGCGCAATACACCACATCCACATTCTCATCGACTTGCTTAAGCGAATCTATTATCTCTCCGGCAAGAGGGGTAAGGAAATCATCGGCATCGACAAAAGTGATCCACTCTCCCTGTGCCAACGAAAGCCCGAGATTACGCGCCGCTCCTCCGCCGGCCGGTGACTCCGTGCGACAAAACGTCACATCTGAAAAACCCCACTCAGAGAGCAAAGTCTGTGTATCACACTCGCTATGGTCGTCTGCCACTATCACCTGCACATCATCTCTACGAGGCATGCTCCCCAAGCAACGATGCAACAGCTCAGGGATATCCTTATGAGGAATTATGATTGTCAACAGGTAAGGGCACATAGCAAATGCAAAGTTAAGAAATTTCCACCAAACCACAAAAATATTATAGTTTACAGCTGCCGCTGCCAACGTGAATCAACTACACAAGCCCTGTCAAATCTATCTTATAGACACCGATGTGGCTCTATTTCGGTTTTAAAAACATCAACATGTAAATCGGCACATATGTCACCGAACTCTACCAAGTTATTTTTCAATCGTTACTAAATTGAGTACCAAATGGTACATTTTGTTATATTTACAAAAAGTTAAGGAAGCATGAAAAAATTTGCGTTAATCTGCGTAATTTGCGATTCATCCTTTCCTGCTGAGTTTTTCTTATCGCGAATTTACGCAAATTATCGCAAATTTTGGCCTGCGGCTTCTTTTAGTTTTACCGCTACATAACTACATTTTATGCGGATAAAAGCGTGGCGATATTACATTTTTATGAGGATATAAATGTAATGAGATAGGCGGTCGTGAAGCCGATTTGCGAAAGTTAGGTTATTTTCGTAAATTTGCAGATTATTCGCGGGCTTTGCGAGCCTGTGACCATCCATGATAAAAACATCTTAACATACAATGGAATATAATCATCAGGAAATCGAGAAGCGCTGGCAGCAATACTGGCGCGACAACGACATCTACCGCGTGAAGGAGGACCCCTCGCGCCGCAAGTTCTATGTGCTCGACATGTTCCCCTACCCTTCTGGTGCGGGTCTGCATGTGGGCCATCCGCTCGGCTACATAGCGAGCGACATCTATTCGCGCTACAAGCGCCAGCAGGGCTTCAACGTGCTGCATCCGATGGGCTATGACGCCTATGGACTCCCGGCTGAGCAGTATGCTATACAGACCGGTCAGCACCCTGAGAAGACCACCAACGCCAACATAGCCCGCTATCGCGAGCAGCTCGACAAGATCGGCTTCTCGTTCGACTGGAGCCGCGAGGTGCGCACCTGCGACCCTAAGTATTACAAGTGGACGCAATGGGCCTTCATGCAGATGTTCAACTCCTATTTCGACACTGCTCTTAATAAGGCAATGCCCATCACCGCACTCACCGACCACTTCGCAAAGCATGGCACCGACGGTATACATGCCGCCTGCGGCAAGGAACTTCACTTCACCGCCGACGAGTGGAATGCGATGAGCGAGAAGGAGCAGCGCGAGGTTCTGATGAACTACCGCATAGCATACCAGGGCGAGACAATGGTGAACTGGTGCGCCGAACTCGGCACCGTGCTTGCCAACGATGAGGTGAGCGAGGGACTGAGCGTGCGCGGCGGCTTCCCCGTGGAGCAGAAACTGATGAACCAGTGGTGCCTGCGCGTGTCGGCTTATGCCCCGCGCTTGCTCGATGACCTCGACACGCTGCAATGGAGCGACTCGCTCAAGGAGACCCAGCGCAACTGGATAGGCCGCTCCGAGGGTGCCGAGATGCGCTTCAAGGTAGCCGATTCCGATATAGAGCTGGAGATTTTCACCACACGTGCCGACACTATCTTCGGCGTGACTTTCATGGTGCTCGCACCGGAGTCAAAATATGTGCAGATGCTCACCACTCCGGAGCAAAAGGAGGCTGTGGACGCTTATCTCGATGAGGTGAAGCACAAGACCGAGCGCGAACGCCAGATTGAGAAGAAGGTGTCGGGAGTGTTCACCGGCAGCTATGCCATCAATCCACTCACAGGCGAGAAGATTCCGGTGTGGGTGAGCGACTACGTGCTTGCCGGTTATGGCACAGGCGCCATCATGGCAGTGCCCGCACATGACTCTCGTGACTATGCCTTCGCACGCCATTTCAACCTCCCCATTATCCCGCTTATCGAGGGGGCCGATGTGTCGGAAGAGAGTTTTGACGCCAAGGAGGGTAAGATGATTAACTCCAAGGGTCCGAAGCTCGACCTCAACGGCCTTGATGTGAAGGAGGCGATTGCAAAGACCAAACAGTTTATCGAGGCTGAGGGCCTCGGCAAGGTGAAGACCAATTACCGTCTGCGCGATGCTATTTTCTCGCGCCAGCGTTATTGGGGTGAACCTTTCCCCATATATTATAAAGATGGTGTGGCTTATCTGCTCGATGAGAGCGAGCTGCCGCTGCTGCTCCCCGCCGTTTCGAGCTACCTCCCCACCGAAGATGGCCAACCACCGTTGGCCCGTGCCGAGGGATGGACCACCAAGGAGGGTTATCCTCTCGAAGTCTGCACCATGCCGGGCTTCGCCGGTTCGTCGGCTTATTATCTCCGCTATATGGACCCGCACAACGAGAATGCGCTCGTGAGCAAGGAGGCTGACGGGTATTGGCGCAATGTAGACCTCTATGTGGGTGGTGCCGAGCATGCCACCGGCCACCTTATCTATTCTCGCTTCTGGAACAAATTCCTTTTCGACCTCGGTGTAGTGGTTGAAAACGAGCCGTTCAAGAAGCTGGTGAACCAGGGCATGATACAGGGACGCAGCAACTTCGTATACCGCATCAAGGGCACCAACAAGTTCGTGAGTCATGGCCTGCGCAAGGAGTATGACACCACCCCGATACGCGTTGACATATCTATGGTGAGCAACGATGTGCTCGACACTGACCGCTTCCGCGCCTGGCGTCCGGAGTATGCCGACGCTGAGTTTGTGCTCGAGGATGGCAAGTATGTGTGCGGATACGCTGTGGAGAAGATGTCTAAGTCGATGTTCAATGTGGTCAACCCAGACGACATTGTGGAGCGTTACGGCGCTGACACGCTTCGCCTCTATGAGATGTTCCTCGGTCCGGTGGAGCAGTCGAAACCTTGGGACACTAACGGCATCGACGGAGTGAACCGCTTCCTGAAGAAGCTCTGGGGCTTCGCCGACAAGGTGGACTATGCCAACGATGCAGAGATGACCAAGGAGGAGAAAAAGAGCGTGCACAAGCTTATCAAGAAGGTTACCGGCGACATTGAGAATTTCTCTTACAACACTTCAGTGTCGGCCTTCATGATAGCCTTGAACGAGCTGACTTCGCAGAAATCTACAAGCCGCCGCGCACTCGACCTGCTGACACGCGTCATAGCACCATTCGCACCGCATATGGCAGAGGAGATCTGGCACCGTCTCGGCAACGAAGGCTCGGTGGTAGATGCCGAATGGCCGGCATATGATGAGAGCGCACTGACCGAAGACTCGGTGAAATACCCGGTATCGTTCAACGGCAAGACCCGCTATATGATTGAGGCTCCCACCACAGCCGACAAGGCGGAAGTGGAGAAGATAGCCCTCGCCGACGAGAACGCCGCCAAATGGCTCGCCGGCAAGGAGCCGCGCAAGGTAATAGTGGTACCCGGACGCATCGTCAACGTGGTTATATAAGTAGACAATGTAAGAACCATGAACAAGGGCAACATCATAAGGCACCTTCCTTTCTTTATGGTATGGGCACCCAAAGTCCAGACCTGGTTATCACGCACAAAGAAGAAATCGAAAGGATACGGAAGAATCCGCCTCACAGCCTACGGCAAGGGGAACTCAATCGAGATAGGAGAAAACACCGGTTATCAACTTCTTGAAATAGAATTCAGAGGTAATAACAACAAACTTATAATCGGCAAGGATTGCTATTTCGAGAGAGGATGCCGTATGGTTTTCACAGCAAACAACGGCCTAATCCACATCGGCAACAAAACCACAATGGGTCTCAACTCGGCAGTGATTTGCCACGAGAAGGGAAATTCCATCAAAATCGGTGATGATGTAATGATGTCAATCAACGTGATAATACGTAACAGTGATGGTCACCCGATATACGATCAGAATGGTGAACGCACCAATCCTGGCAAGGATGTCGTGATAGGCAACCATGTATGGATAGCTGAAGGAGCACGTATTCAGAAAGGTGTCACCGTAGGCGACGGTGCCGTAATAGGTGGTGGAGCCAGTGTCATAAAAGACGTCAATGCCCACAGCATAGTGGCCGGTGCTCCCGCCAAGGAAATCCGAAGCGATATCAGGTGGGAAAGAAAACTTACCGAATAATCTCTAAGCGATAACAAAATAAGGTGGTGATTCAGATAGAATCACCACCTTATTTTGTTATCGCTTCTTCAATCACATTCCGGTCATTATGCAAATCGCGACTTAATGCTTGCCATAATGCTCTGCGCCTTTGTCTGTTCACGTTTGTTCAGACTTAGATAATATGCGGAAAGTGTAAATATGAACGAACCAAGTAAAAACACCACTATAAATCTTAACCACCCCTCTGCAACAAATGCACAGGAGGCCCAACATACCAACACACACATAATGGTCGGCGCGGCAACGCGCAACATCACATGTGAAATAAAGTCATAAGGCTTGAAGCCGAGGTCGTTTTTAAGCAGAAATACTCTCACGAACATCATGATTGCCTCAATCACAAAATAGCAAAGCGATATAGTCCATAATGGCTGATTATATTTCAACAGCAACCAACAAATAGGCATAATCAGGAATTTGGGGGTATAACACCACAGTGAATACTTGCGTATCTTACCCGTTGCATTAACCATGGTGCCAAGACCGGTGCTAAGCATATCTACCTGCATCGAGGCAACTGTCATGATGGCAAACAGTCCGGTGTATGGGGGCACATCTACGAGCCACAAATGAAGAATAAAATCAATCTGAAACATGGCGGGGAACGCCACAACGCCAAGCAAAAGATATGCAATCTTACTTTGGAATTCCGCGAGATACAACGCGTGCTCGCGGTTTCCGGCACCGACAGCTTTCATAAGCTGCGGAGCAACGGCCGTCATCAGCGATGTGCACAGAAAAGCCATATAACCCGATATCTGCGTAGCGATACCATAAGCCGCATTGATTGCAGTAGTCATTGCCCGATTCAATATAATCGCTATGCCTTGATTGCGAACGGCGATGCAAAATGTGGAATACATGGTCCAACCGGCAAAGCCCATCAGTTTTTTACCATAATCCCATTGCCATCTTCTAAGATTTGGCAAGGCACACTCATCATACTTTATATGCCCATATATGCCGAGCGCAAGCAGATTGAAAAGCTGTACGCTGAACAATATCAAGCCATAAGCAAGAAGTTTCTCACAATCGATATATTGCAACCCGATAACCAAGGCAAGGCGTATCACAGCATCAAGCACCTCTACTATTGAAATGTAAACGATATTCTCGCGCGAAATAAAAGAAGCCCTGTAAGGGGAGGTGATAAAGGTAAGAAACAACATCGCCATGACAAGGTAATACAATGACCTTGCCACATCCTCCCTTCCTGCCGGTATATTCAGGAATCCGTTGAACAGCAATGGAGTGAGGCCACCTAACACAACAAGCAAAATCACACCGAAAAACAGGTGAACAATCATACTGTTGTTGAAAATAGCCCTTACTTCCACCGCATTGTCGTGCTTGCCCTGAGCCACCGACAGAAATCTCTGCGTGGTGGCCACCAACGAATTGGTAAAAAACGAAAGCATCGACACCACACCGGCAATAAGCGTATATATACCGTAATCGGAGACACCGAGTATCTCCAATATCAATCTTGATGAATAAAGAGTCAGCAGTATGTTGACAATAGTTCTTCCATACTGCGCAAGTGTATTTACAATGATTCGGTTAGACGCCTGCATAATAAGGTGGGCAACCTATTTTATCTTGGGGTTGTGAGCCACGTCAACGAGTGCTGTGAGGGAATCCTTGCGCTTGGGGCTTTTGGCTATGATGTGATCGAAGACGAACTTGCGGTGTATGTCAGAACCTATGAGGTCCACCATGTTCTGCTTCAGCATCCACTCCAGTTTCTTACGTGCGGTCTCTCCGTAGCCATCCACAATCGATATGAAATTAGACTGGAAAAGAACACCCTTCTCTTTCCATTTCAGATAATCATCCTCGTTCATGTAGCGGTACCGCTCCGGATGCGCGAGGATTGGGATAAGGCCGATGTTGAATATGCCGTCGATCATATCGTCCATGCCGTAAGGAGGGTTGACATATGAGGTCTCCACGAGCAGATGCTCCCCCTTCTCACCTATCGGCAGGAAATCCTTTGCCTGCAGGCGTTCCTCAAACAGTGAGTCGAGCATATTCTCCGAGGCAAGAGCCAATTCCATATTACCCTTGTAAGCCTGTCTCAAGTCTTCAAACCGCTCGCGTAGACGCTCCGTGGTGTTGGGACAATCTTCCATGACATGCGGGGTGAGCCACACTTTGCGCACACCATGCTCTTCAAATGCCTTGAGCGTGTCGAGCGACTCATCCATGGTGCGGATGCCGTCGTCCACACCCGGCAATATATGTGAATGCCAATCCACATAGCCGTCGAGCATGCCCGATTTTTCCAATTTGTCAACCGACTTAAAAGGCCAAAGATTCATTATCTAAAATTTGGAACTTAGAATTTTTAAATTGAATTGTAGTAAGTGCTTCCGCCACCGTACACGCTGAAGTGCGTGTCGATGCCATTGAGGAGTATGGTGATATTCTTGAAACGGCCTGAGTCGTAGATTTGTTCTATATCCGGCAGAGCTGCCTTCTCAAGCAGACCGGCACGCACCACGAAGATAGTACGGTCGACCAATGCGCCTATAATCTGTGTATCCACAACCACATCGATCGGCGGGCAGTCTATCACCACATAGTCGTATTCGTCGCGAGCGGCGTTAACGAGAGCGCGCATCTCATCGCTGTCGAGTATCTCTGCGGGGTTGGGGGGACGATGTCCGATGGGGAGTACACTGAAGCCCGGCTGATCCTTGACCGGCACAACAAACTTACGCCAATCGTCGGCATTGCCTGTGAGATATGATGTGATACCCTTGGAGGGCATACCCACATATTGAGAAGTGGAGCCATGGCGGAGGTCCCCGTCGATAAGCAACACACTGTTACCCTTCAGGGCGAACGATGCACAAAGGTTGTAAGATACAAACGACTTGCCGCTGCCCGGATTGAACGAGGTAATCATGATGACCTGATGCTTCTTACGATGAGTCATGAAGTCAAGGTTACCTCGCACTATACGGAATGCCTCGTTTATCATGTCGCGGCTGCCGCTCTTCACGAGCACAGACATCTGCTCGAGTTCTCCCTGTTTCTTCTTCCTGGCAAACAAGCTCATGACTTTGTTATTCTTCTTGCCCACCATCGGAATCTCACCGAGCATCGGAATCGACATAAGATCAAGGTCTTTGCGCGAACGCACCTTGTTGTCGCCTGCCACCTGCAGATATACGATACCGCCGGGGAGCGCGAGTCCGAAGAGGAACGACATCAGTATAATGAGTTTCTTCTTGGGAGCGATAGGCCTTACGGAACCCATCGGCGGGGTGATGACACGGGTCTTGTCGTTGGTAAATGTCTTGGAGAGCTGGTTTTCCTCACGCTTCTGAAGCAGATATAGATAAAGCTGCTCCTTGATTTTCTGCTGGCGCTCCTCTGTGCGGAGATACTTCGCCATCTCCGGACCATCGGCGAGCTGACCTTTGAGTTCTCCCTTGGCCGACTGCAACGAATTTACGCTATTGGTCAGATTTACCACCTCATTGTTGAGGGCGCGTGCAATTGCCGCGTGGAGTCCTTTCAGCTGCGTATCATAGTCGAGCACAAGCGGGTTGTTGACCGACGAACTGGCCACAAGGTTGTCGCGGGCCATCAGCAACTCGTTATATTTCACAATCTGAGCCTCAAGCTGCGAGCTGGTGCCGATGGTATTTACCGGAATCACCTTCATGTCGTTGGCCGGATTGTTTACATATTCGGCGATATATCGCGACATGCTCAGCATGGTCGAAGTCTCGAGCAGCTGGTTGTCTATGTCGCGCGTGGTGGTCATATTGAGTTTCCCGGCCTCCACGAGGTCAGGGGTAAGCTTGTTTTTCTTGAAATCGGCTATATTGTTGTCCACGCTGCCGAGTTCTCCGACGAGCAGGTCAAGGCGGCGGTCTATGAAGTCAGAAGTAGCCTGCGACACGCGCTCCTTATCTGCCATCCAGTCTTTGGTGTAGACATCGAGCACCATATTGAGCACATCATCGGCACGCTCGGTCGAGACATCCTTTATACTGAGATTAATCACCTGGGCATCGCGGTCGGCAATCTCAACCTTAAGGGCCTCGGTGTAGGCTTCTGTTGTGGAAAGCACACCATCACAGCGCACCACTATCTTCTCCTCTTCATCGTATGACTCTCCGCTGAATTTAGGATTGGGTGAGAATCTCACCTTGCCGAGCGGAGTCTTGACGGTGCAGAAACGTGTGGGTACCATAACCTCGCCATCGAGTTTCTCCTTGCCTTCAAGAGTGCGCAGGATAAACTTTTTGAGCTTCATCTTGCCATCGGGAGATACCTCAGCTATAAATTGACCACCCATCATAGGGTCAAGGTCAAGAAACTCCACCGTGAAGGGAAGATTTGAGCCATAAAGCGTCGTGCCATGAGGAAAACCCTTTTTCGTATAGCTCATGTCAAGGTCAAGGTTCTTGACCACCTGCATCATAACGGCAGGCGACATGAATGTCAGCATCTCGTTATACACATTGTTGGCACCACCGCCAAATCCGAGCGATGCGAACGAGCTTGCAATGGCACTCACACCTCCCGAATCCTCATCTTGTATCAGCACCGACATAGATCGCAGATAGATCGGTTGCTGACGGAATGCGTAGAATGTGCCTAAGCCGGTAAAGAAAATTATGGATATCAAGAACCATAACCATCTTTTCTTACAAGCTACAAGAAATTTCTTCAGTGTCACCTTCTCCTGCCCTGACGCATTGTCGGTGACTGTATTGTTGTTTTCCATATAAGAACCTGGGGTCTGATAATGTATAACTAAGATTATTTGTTTATGAAGACACCTATCGTGGTGACTGCCGATGTGATTAGCGACGCCACCGAGACCCAGAATCCGGTGCTGAGCGCGTTGTTACCGTTCACCGTGGTCTGACGCTTGCGGAAGTCGTTGGGCTCCACATACACCACATCGTTCTGCTGCAACGAGTAGGCGGGCGATTTCACCAGCTTGTTGAGGTCGGTGAGGTCGAGCGTGTACACCTTGGTCTGGCCGTTCTCCTCGCGGAGCACCTTGATGTTCTCGCGGCGGCCGTTGATTGTCAGGTCGCCGGCAAGCGATAGCGCATCGAGCACAGTGAGGTGGTCGCGGTTTATGTCGTAACGGCCCGGGTTCACCACCTCACCCATCACGTTGACTCCGGTGTTGACAAACTCCACTGTCACCGTGGGGTCTTTCACCAGCTCACGGCCCATAAGCTCACCCTTGATGAAGCCTGCGAGTTCCGAACGGGTCATGCCGGCCACCTTGAGCTCTCCGAGCACCGGGAAGTCGATGCATCCCTTCGGGTCTACTGTATAATAAGAAACACCATCGTTGCTGCCCGGACGGAATGACTTGACCTGTGTGCCCGATATCACCTGCGAGCCATTGGTGCCGTAACGGCTGGTATATATGCCGAGGTTAAAGAGATCGCTTACAGCCGGGTCTTTAGACTTGACCACTATCGAGAGCTTGTCGTCTGCTTTAAGCTTTATGGGATTAGCCTGTGCCATCTGCACCACAGAATCGGACGTCTCAAAATATGTGATATTTTTCGGGGTGCCGCACCCGGTGAGCAGGAAGCCAGCCCCGACAGTTGCCATCAGCATGGCAATTGGTAATTTCTTCATCGTTGATATATTACTCAAATTATTCGTATAAACAGGTGTGTAATTTACCTTCGCGCCGCCTGATCATTGCCGTGAGCACGATGTTGAGCAGCGCATAGAGCGCGATATCGATCGCTATCAGAACCGTCGGGTTCAAGTAAGGAGAGAGCATCATGTTCAATATGATGAAACACGCATCCACCATAAGAATCGTAATCAGCGCCTGCCACTGCCTGAAGCCGAGGGCAAGCAACTTGTGGTGTATGTGGCACTTGTCGGGCAAGAAGGGATTCTTTCCCCTCTTGATGCGGTGCAAGAACACACGTGCCACATCGAGACACGGTATCATGACCGGGACAAACGGCAAGATAAACATATTCTCGCCCGAACCCATCGGGTCTACTCCGAGTCCTAATGCCTTGACCGACAAGAACGAGAGTATTGTGCCGATTGTCAGCGAGCCGGTGTCGCCCATGAATATCTTGTTGTGGCGCTCGGCCGTACCGAACACGTTGTAGTAAAAGAACGGAATTAGTGTGCCCAATGTTGCCCCGGCAAGGAACGAATATACATAATCGCCGGCCTGGAAGAAGAGATAACTGTAGAAAATCAGGGCTATGATGCTGAGACCCGAGGCGAGTCCGTCTATGCCGTCAATCAGGTTGATTGAGTTTATTATGGCCAACAGCAGGAAGATTGTAAGGATCCAGCCCACGAAGGTAGGAATCTCATGCAACCACATGAAACCAAAGAGGTTATTAACCCATGTGCCCGACATTATTATCAGCCCGCCGGCCACTATCTGGAATACAAACTTTGCGCGATATCTGACCCCCACAAGGTCGTCGGCCATGCCGACAAGATACATCAGCATAAGCGCACATAGCAGGAAAAACACCGACACAATCGGGGCTACGAGCATCGACTCCACCCCTCCGATTGCGAAACGTATGTTTGTGCCCACCACTATGCAGAGTGAAAACACAAGCGCGGGCAAGAAAGATATTCCGCCAAGACGCGGCACTACACCCTTGTGTATCTTGCGCTCATCCAGCTCGTCAAACAGCCTGCGGCGGAATGCTATCTTCATAATGTTGGGTATGATAATGCCGGCTATGATTATCGACAATACCACACATACAAAATAGTTAATCAAACTTGTCTCCATCTATTTTCCCTTTGTTCTGAAAAAAAGTGCTTGGTTGCTTGTAAGTGATACATCAAGCCCCCTAACCACGAGGCCATTCAAATTTTCATGCAGATTGAGGCGCAACATGGCGCAGCACGCTGAGCATTAAGCCTGATGCCACGCAAAATGTATGCACGAGGGCATAAACATAAGCCCTTATCAAAACGCAAATTTACAACAAATTATTCAAATAGACAACAAATTCACCGTTTTCAGCCGTTTTTAGACACCCACACACGTTTTTAGGCACCCACACACCCGCTAAAACGCAACCGGGGCCACGAAACATAAAATTTCGTGGCCCCGCATATATTCACTCATTGTCTCGCTTATTCCCATTCGATGGTTGCCGGTGGTTTGGAGGAGATGTCGTAGACTACGCGGTTTATGCCGCGCACCTTGTTGATAATCTCGTTGCTCACCTTGGCGAGGAGTTCGTAGGGAAGATGCACCCAGTCAGCTGTCATGCCGTCGGTAGAGATTACCGCACGCAGTGCACAGCAGCTTTCGTACGTTCTCTCGTCGCCCATCACACCCACGCTCTGCACAGGCAGAAGCATCACGCCGGCTTGCCACACCTTGTCGTACCAGCCGGACTCGCGCAGGTTGTCGATAAATATCTTGTCGGCTTGCTGCAACACACGCACTTTCTCGCCTGTCACCTCGCCCAAGATGCGGATGCCAAGACCCGGACCGGGGAAGGGATGACGTCCAAGCAGCATGTCGTCGATGCCGAGGGCACGACCCACGCGACGCACCTCGTCCTTGAAGAGCAGACGCAACGGCTCTACGAGCTGGAGGTTCATCTCCTTGGGGAGACCACCCACGTTGTGGTGCGACTTGATGGTGGCCGACGGACCCTTCACTGAGCAACTTTCTATCACGTCGGGATAGATGGTGCCCTGACCAAGCCAGCTTGCACCTTCCACTTTCTTAGCTTCGGCGTTGAACACCTCCACGAAGTCGCGGCCTATAATCTTACGTTTCTGCTCAGGATCGGTGACTCCCTTGAGGTCGGCATAGAATCGTTCGGAAGCATCCACACCGCGCACGTTGAGCCCCATGCCCTTATACTGGGCAAGCACATCGTCAAATTCGTTGGCACGCAGAAGGCCATTGTTGACGAAGATGCAGTGCAGGTTCTGGCCGATGGCCTTGTGCAGAAGCACAGCAGCCACTGTGGAGTCAACACCGCCCGAAAGACCAAGTATCACCTTGTCGTCGCCGAGCTTGGCCTTGAGTTCGGCCACGGTGGTCTCGATAAATGAAGCCGGGCTCCATGTGCCGGAGCATCCGCAGATGCCGAGCACAAAGTTGGAGAGGAGCTTCGGGCCGTCTGTGCTATGGAACACCTCGGGGTGGAACTGGATACCCCAGGTCATCTCGCCGCCGATATGATATGCAGCGACGCGCACGTTGTCGGTAGAACCGATTATCTCATAGTTGGCCGGTGTGCCGGTGATGGTGTCGCCATGCGACATCCACACCTGTGTGGGTGAAGGGAGACCCTGCATCAGAGGGTCTTCAGGAGCCACGACTGTGAGCATTGCGCGGCCATACTCGCGACTCGGAGCCGGAGTCACATCGCCGCCAAACTCATAGGCGAGGAGCTGAGCGCCGTAGCATACACCGAGAAGCGGCAGCTTCCCCTTTATGGCCGAGAGGTCGATGCGCGGTGAACCTTCGTCGCGCACCGAGGCCGGGCTACCCGAGAGAATCACTCCCTTCACATCTGCGTCAGGCTCGGGGAAGTGATTGAACGGGTGAATCTCGCAATACACGTTGAGCTCGCGCACTCGACGTGCTATGAGTTGCGTGTATTGCGACCCGAAATCTATTATCAGTATTTTTTCCATTTTTTTAATTTTTATCAGTTGCCGGGAGAGTAGTTGGGGGCCTCCTTGGTGATAGTCACGTCGTGGGGGTGGTTCTCCTTAACTCCGGCCGAGGTGATTCGCACGAACTTGGCGTTGTGGAGCGTCTCGATGTCGGGGGCACCACAGTAACCCATGCCTGAACGAAGACCGCCGATGAGCTGATATACAGTCTCACCGAGTGTGCCCTTGTAAGGCACGCGGGCCACGATACCTTCGGGCACGAACTTGTTACTGTCCATCTGCTCGCCCTGGAAGTAGCGGTCTTTCGAACCGGCTGCCATAGCCTCCACAGAGCCCATGCCGCGATAAGACTTGAACTTACGGCCATTATAGATGATAGTCTCACCCGGAGATTCCTCCACGCCTGCGAGCATAGAACCCATCATCACACAGTCGCCACCGGCTGCAAGGGCCTTGACCACGTCGCCCGAATAGCGTAGACCACCATCGGCGATAACAGGCACGCCATGCTTATGGGCTGCAGAGGCAGCATCGTAGATGGCCGTAAGCTGTGGCACACCCACACCGGCCACGATACGTGTGGTGCAGATTGAGCCGGGACCGATACCGACCTTGATGCCGTCGGCGCCGGCCTCCACAAGAAACTCAGCAGCCTCTGCTGTGGCGATATTACCTACCACTACATCGATCTGCGGGAAAGCCTCCTTAACGGCCTTGAGAGTGCGGACCACGTTGGCTGAATGGCCATGTGCAGTATCGATAACCACAGCGTCAACACCATTTTCAACGAGTGCCTTGACTCGCTCGAGAGTATCCTTGGTCACGCCTACACCGGCAGCAACGCGAAGACGACCCTTTGAGTCCTTACAAGCGTTAGGGAACTCACGGATCTTCGTGATATCGCGATAAGTGATAAGGCCGATGAGCTTATTGTCGTCATCAACCACAGGGAGCTTCTCGATCTTGTTGTTAAGAAGAATCTGGGCAGCATCCTCAAGGTTGGCATCGTGTGTGGTTATGAGATTTTCAGAAGTCATAACCTCACTTACTGCAAGCGACATATCCTTCTGAAAGCGGAGGTCACGGTTGGTCAATATACCGATCAACCGGTGCTCATCGTCGATCACGGGTATTCCACCGATACGGTTCTCTTTCATGAGGCGGAGAGCGTCGGCCACTGTCTGATCTTTGGTGATGGTGACGGGGTCATATATCATGCCGGAGTCAGCACGTTTCACCTTGCGCACCTGTGCAGCCTGTGCCGCAATCGACATATTCTTGTGTATCACACCGATACCACCCTCGCGAGCTATCGCAATAGCGAGCGTAGCCTCGGTCACCGTATCCATTGCCGCAGACACCACAGGGATGTTAAGCGTGATATTGCGTGAGAAACGGGTGCCGAGTGTCACCTTGTCGGGTGTGACGTTGCTGAATGCCGGCACGAGAAGCACATCGTCGAAGGTTATACCTTCCTGACAAATTTTTTCTGTTATAAATGACATATGATGATACGATTTTTACAGATTAGAAATTGTTGAGTTCGGGATCCACGATGATTGTCTGCTCGCGGTCGGGGCCAACAGAAATCATGCCGACAGGCACGCCTGTCACCTCTTCGAGCTTACGCACGTATGCCTTTGCATTCTCCGGGAGCTTGTCGAACTCCTTGATTCCGGTGATATCTTCTGTCCATCCGGGCATCTCGATATACACGGGCTTGCAACGGGCCAGCGATGCTATGGTGCTCGGTGGGCTCTGAATCTGTTTGCCGTCAAGATCGTAAGCCACACAGATTTTAATCGTGTCGAGACCGGAGAGCACATCGAGAAGCATTACTGCCCAGTGGCTTAGGCCACCGAGCTCAGCGGTGTAGCGACCCACCACAGCGTCAAACCAGCCGATGCGGCGCGGACGACCCGTCACAGTGCCGTATTCATGGCCACGCTCGCGTATACCATCGCCGATCTCGTCGAAAAGCTCCGTGGGGAAGGGACCAGAACCGACACGAGTGCAGTAAGCCTTGGCCACGCCGATGGCGTTGCGCACCCACTTGGGAGCAATGCCGGCACCAACGGGCACCGATGATGCAGAGGGGCTCGATGATGTGACATAAGGATATGTGCCATGCTCGATGCAGAGCATCATGCCCTGCGCACCCTCGAAGAGCACACGCTTGTCGGGAGTGTTGAGAGCATCATTGACCATGCGCGAAGTGTCGGTAATCATAGGGCCGAGCACTTTGGCAAGCTCCATATACTGATCGAAAACCTGCTGAGGGTCGAAAGTGGGCAATCCGAGCATTTCGAGTTCACGGTTCTTCACAGCCAAAGCTGCGTCAAGACGCTCGCGGAAGTAGTCAGGTTCGAGCAGGTCGCCCATGCGTAGACCTATGCGGCTGTACTTATCGCTGTATGCCGGGCCGATTCCCTTCTTGGTGGTGCCGATAAGGGCCTTGCCGAGACCGGCTTCATAGGCACCGTCGAGCACAGAGTGCCAAGGCATAACCATTGTGGCACGTGTGCTGATGAAAAGCTGATAGTCTGTGATGCCCCGGTCGTGAAGTTTCTCAAGTTCAGCGATTACCGACACCGGATTAACCACCATACCATTGCCCATCACATTGACCGTCTTCGGATTGAAAATACCCGAAGGGATGCTTTGCAGCGAATATTTGTTGCCGCCAAACACCACAGTATGGCCGGCATTATTGCCACCCTGATAGCGCACCACCATGTCGGCACGCGTAGCAAAGTAGTCTGTGATCTTACCTTTGCCTTCATCGCCCCACTGCGAGCCGACAACTACAAGTGTTTCTGACATATTTAAGTTTTTTTAGTTTTTTAAGTTTTTTAGTTGGAAAGAATCATTAAGGACTTTAATGACTTTAATGACCTTAATGACCTTAAAGGCTTCCCAACTTATTTTATACCATTTCTATCGTAGATATAATCCACGTTTTTCAGGTAGTAGTCGAGCGTGAAGCAGGCTTCGAGTTCCTCCTCTGTCAGGGTCTCCTTGATTACTTCGTTCTCTTTCAAGAGGTCTTTATAGGGGAGGTTGTTGGCCATAGCCGCCATTGCCACAGGCTGCACCGTGTCGTAAGCCTTCTCGCGTGCGAAACCTTTACCAATCAATGCATTCATGACACGCTGCGCGAAGATAACGCCGTTGGTGAGGTAGATATCCTGCATCATCTTGTCCTGGAACACTGTGAGGTTGCCGAGGATGTTCATCATGCGGTTGAGCATATAGTCGAGCAGCATGGTGGCATCGGGCAGTATGATACGCTCTGTGGCTGAGTGCGATATGTCGCGTTCGTGCCAAAGAGCCACATTCTCGTATGCGGTAGCCATATAGCCGCGGAGCACGCGTGCGCAACCGCACATATTCTCCGAGCCGATGGGGTTACGCTTGTGAGGCATTGCGCTCGAGCCTTTCTGGCCTTTGCCAAAAGCTTCCTCCACCTCATGCACCTCCGTGCGCTGAAGTCCGCGCACCTCCATGGCCATCTGTTCGATAGATGCGCCGATAACGGCGATAGTGGCAAGATAGTAAGCGTGACGGTCGCGCTGAATCACCTGAGTGGAGACATCTGCACTGTCTATGCCGAGCTTCTCGCACACATAGTCCTGCACGAACGGCGGGATATTTGCGAAGTTACCTACAGCACCCGAAATCTTGCCGACCTCCACACCGCGTGCGGCAGCCTCGAAGCGCTTGATGTTGCGCTGCATCTCTGCATACCAGAGTACCCACTTCAAGCCAAACGAAGTGATGTCGGCATGGATGCCGTGAGTACGTCCGATGCAAGGCACATATTTATATTTAAGGGCCTGGCTCTTGAGCATCTCCACAAATTTCTCGAGGTCTTCGCGAAGTATGTCGTTGGCCTGTTTAAGCAGGTAACCATTGGCTGTATCGACCACGTCGGTCGAGGTGAGACCGTAGTGCACCCACTTGCGCTCTTCACCGAGTGTCTCGCTCACGGCGCGGGTGAAAGCCACGATGTCGTGACGCGTCTGGAGTTCAATCTCCTTTATGCGGTCAATATTGAACGATGCGTTGGCCCAAAGCTTGTCGATATCTTCAGCCGGCACAACGCCGAGTTCACGCCATGCCTCAGCCGAGAGAATCTCGACTTTAAGGTAGGCGTTAAATTTATTCTGTTCGGTCCAGATTTCTCGCATCCGGGGCCTTGAATATCTCTCTATCACTGTTCTTTAGTTGTTTTTTGTTGTTTTGGTGAATTTTCTTTGCCGGTAAAGTCTTTAAGGTCTTTAAGGACTTTAGGGTCTTTACCCCTTATTTGCCATGTGGTTGAGGTAGCACTCGAGGGTGTTCTCCATGAGGCAGGCGCGTGTCATCGGGCCTACTCCTCCGGGCACCGGGGTGATTACTGAAGCCACCTCGCAGACTGCATCGTAGTCCACGTCACCGGCGAGCTTGCCGGTCTCGGGATCGCGGTTCACACCGACATCTATCACCACCGCACCGGGAGCCACCATGTCGGCTGTAACCATGCGGAGCTTACCGACGGCCGCCACCAAAATGTCGGCACGACGTGTCACCTCTGCAAGGTTCTTGGTGCGGCTATGCGCCACTGTGACAGTAGCATTGCGGTCGAGCAGCAACTTGGCCATAGGAAGGCCAACGATGTTGCTTCGGCCTATCACCACAGCCTCCTTGCCGGCTATATCCACACCTGCCTCGTCGAGCATACGGATTATACCTTTGGGGGTGCAGGGATATACACACGGACGCTTCTGCCAGAGCGAAGCCACATTGGCAGGGTGGAAACCATCCACATCCTTGTCGTTGGCGATAGCCTCTATCACACGGTCCTCGTCGATATGCTTGGGCACAGGCAGCTGCACAAGCACACCATCCACGGTGTCATCGGCATTCAGCTCCGCAATCTTGGCGAGGAGTTCTTCCTCGGTTGTCGACTCCGGCATACGGATTGTGGTGCTCTTGTAGCCCACCTGCTCAGCATCCTTGCCTTTAGACTTCACATACGACTGGCTGGCGGGATCCTCACCCACCAATATCACTGCCAAGTGGGGCGCACGGCCATATTTCTCCACAAGCGTCGGCACTTTCTCGGCGATTTCTGCCTTGATTTTTTTCGCTAAATCTTTTCCGCTTATTATCATAGTGAAAATTTTTCGGTTGTTACGACTGCTGCAATGCGTCATCAAGCCTCTTTCGCACCTATATCGGAGCGGTTGAAGAGATTGTCGCATTCCACCTTATTGACTGCTGCATAAGCATTCTTGCGAGCTTCGGCGAGATTTTCTCCTTCACCAAGCACCATAAGCACACGGCCACCCACAGTCAGCACTTTGCCTTCGCGCATGGCAGTACCCATATGATACACCTTGCCATCTATCTTGTCAAGACCCTTTATGGTGAAACCCTTCTCATACTTGCCGGGATAACCCTTGGAGGCCATCACCACACCGAGTATTGAGTTTTCTGACCATTCAGTCTCGAAGTCACGGCCATCCACTGCAGCATCGATGAGTTCGTAGAAATCACTCTTGAGTCGCGGCAGCACCACCTCTGTCTCAGGGTCGCCGAAACGTGCATTGAACTCAATCACCTTTGGAGTGCCCTTGTGCAGAATCAGGCCTCCGTATAGCACACCGGTGAAGGGGTTGCCCTCCTCCACCATTGCATCGGCCACGGGCTGGAGCACGGTGCGAAGCGCAGTCTCACGAATCTCCGGAGTCACGAAGGGCACGGGTGAATATGCTCCCATACCGCCGGTGTTGGGTCCGGCATCTTTGTCGTAAGCACGCTTGTGGTCGCGCGCTATGTCGAGCGGATAGAGCTTACGCCCGTTCACGATGCACATGAATGAGAACTCCGGGCCATCGAGAAATTCCTCGATCACCACCCTACCCTTGCCGAAGGCCTCGTCGAGCAACATGTCGCGCAGTGCATCCTCAGCCTCTTTAAGAGTGAGGGCCACCACTACACCCTTACCGGCGGCGAGTCCGTCATATTTTATCACTACAGGTATAGGGGCAGCCTTAACGTAGGCAAGGGCCTCGTCGAAGTTGTCGAAGGTCTTGTAGGCCGCTGTCGGCACATCGTGACGCGCCATCAGGTCTTTGGCAAACTCCTTGGAGCTCTCTATGCGGGCAGCCGACTTGGTGGGTCCGAAAATCTTCAGACCCGCCTTGCGGAACTCGTCGACTATACCCACGGCCAAAGATGCTTCGGGTCCCACCACCGTGAGGTCAACGCCATTGGCCAGCGCGAACTCCTTGAGACCCTCAACATCTGATACGGGCAGGGGCACGCATTCAGCCTGCGCCTCTATGCCCGCATTGCCGGGAGCACAATATATCTTATCTACCTTGGGCGAGCGTGCCAGGGCATCCACTATGGCGTGGCAACGTCCGCCGCCTCCTATCACTAATACTTTCTTCATAAAATCTTGGTAACAGGTAAGGTTATCAATGCTTGAAGTGACGCATGCCGGTGAAGAGCATGGCAATGCCTATCTCGTTGGCCTTGTCGATCGACTCCTGGTCGCGGATGCTTCCGCCCGGCTGCACGATTGCCGTAACACCATATTTTGATGCGAGCTCCACGGTGTCGCCAAAGGGCAGGAAGCCGTCGCTGGCAAGCACAAGGCCTTCGGTGGCACCTGCTGCCTTTGCCTCCTCGAGGGCTATCTCCGCCGAACCGACACGGTTCATCTGGCCGGCTCCCACACCAAGAGTGGCACCATCTTTCACTACCACGATGGCGTTAGACTTAACGTGCTTCACAATCTTCCAACCGAAGTCCATGTCAGCAAGCTCGCGTGCATCTGCATGACGCTCAGTGACTGTCATCTCATCTTTCACATCGACTGTAGTGGTGTCGGCATCCTGAACGAGCATACCTCCTGTCACACCTACATATTTCGGGCGCTTCTCACCCTTATCTTCCATCTTGACCACAAGCACGCGAAGATTCTTCTTCTTGGAGAATATCTCGAGGGCCTCGTCGGTATAAGAGGGAGCCATCACAATCTCGAGGAAGAGGGGCTTCATGGCGAGTGCAGTCTCGGCATTAACCTCGCGGTTGAAAGCCACGATACCGCCATAGATGCTCACCTTGTCGGCCTCATAGGCACGTGTCCACGCATCAAGCACATCTGCACCCACGGCTGCGCCGCAAGGGTTCATATGCTTCAGACCCACACAGAACGGCTCGGTGAACTCGCTGACAATCTCGAGCGCGGCGTTGGCATCCTGGATATTGTTGTAGCTAAGCTCCTTGCCCTGAATCTGACGGGCAGTCGCCACACTGTATGAATATTCGCGAGCGGTGCGGTAGAACTTGGCTTCCTGATGAGGATTCTCACCGTAACGAAGGCTCTGCACCTCATCCATGGCAATGAAGAGCTTCTCGGGCAGACCGGCCTGCTTGCGCATATATTCGGCGATATGGCTATCGTAGAGCGCGGTGTGAGTATAAGCCTTGGCCGAGAGCTTGAGGCGTGTGGCCTCGGTAGTGTTGCCGTTGGCACGAATCTCATCGAGCACTGTGGCATAATCATCAGGTTCGCACACCACTGTCACGCTCTTGCAGTTCTTGGCTGCGGAGCGGAGCATTGAGGGGCCACCTATGTCGATATTCTCGATGGCATCGGCCAAGGTCACATCGGGCTTGGCGATAGTTGCCTCAAACGGATAGAGATTCACGCAGACGAGGTCGATAAGGCCAATGCCATTCTCGGCGAGCTGAGCCATGTCGCCTTCGTTGTCGCGACGGCCGAGAAGCGCACCATGCACCTTGGGGTGAAGTGTCTTGACGCGGCCTCCGCAAATCTCCGGAAAACCGGTGATGTCGCTAATGCCGATTACCGGCACACCACCCTCTTCGAGCATCTTCATGGTGCCACCGGTGGCGATGATATCCCATCCCATTTCCTTGAGTGCCTTCGCAAAGTCGAGCACTCCTCTCTTATCACTTACGCTTATTAAAGCTTTCATTTTTCCTGTTTTATAAGATTGTAACTCCGTTACCTTTCACCACCTTGCCGATTACTTTGGCATCGACACCCGAAGCCTTGAGGCTCTCGACTGCCTTGTCGGCATCAGCGGCACTGACTGCGAGCACCATGCCCACACCCATGTTGAAGATATTGAACATCTCTCGGTGAGGCACCTTGCCATACTTCTCGAGCAGGCGGAACACGGGGAGAATCTCCCAGCTACCCTCCTTCACCTCTACACCGAGACCCTCGCTGAGTATACGGGGTATATTCTCATCGAAGCCGCCACCGGTGATATGCGCCACACCGTGCACATCCACCTCTTTCATGGCTGCAAGCACCGGTTTCACATAGATGGCAGTGGGAGTAAGCAGCATTTCACCAAGAGTCTTGTCGCCGGTTTCCTCATATTTGGCATGGAGGTCGAGTCCTGCATCTGCCACGATCTTACGCACGAGCGAGAAGCCGTTGCTGTGCACGCCGGTAGAGGGAAGCGCCACGAGCACATCTCCCTCTGCCACTTTGGTGCCGTCGATAAGGTTGTCTTTCTCCACCGCACCGACTGTAAAGCCGGCTATATCGTAATCTTCGGGGGCATACATGCCGGGCATCTCCGCAGTCTCACCGCCCACCAAGGCACATCCGGCCTGGCGGCAACCTTCTGCCACTCCCGACACGATGGCCTCCACCACTTCCGGACGGTTGTGACCCACGGCCACATAGTCGAGGAAGAGGAGCGGCTCGGCACCCTGTGCCAGCACGTCGTTGACGCACATAGCCACGGCATCTATGCCGATGGTGTCGTGCTTGTCAAGTTCGAATGCAATCTTCAGCTTGGTGCCGACACCGTCGGTGCCGCTCACCAAGATCGGATGCTTGTAACCTAACGACCCGAGGTCAAACATGCCGCCGAAGGCACCTATGCCTCCCATGCAGCCATTGCGCTTGGTGCTTGCCACATGCTTCTTGATGCGGCTCACCACCTCATATCCGGCTTCAAGGTTCACACCTGAAGCCTCATAACTCTTTGCCATTATATATAATGTATTTTATTTTTTACGGAAATATCTCACAGCGTTGCCAAACAGGTTCTGACGCTTGTCGCCGCTGACGTTCTTCATCAATCCCTCGCGATAACGCTCCGAGTGACCCATCTTGCCGAGGATGCGTCCGTCGGGCGAGATTATGCCCTCTATGGCATATGTCGAGCCGTTGGGGTTCATCGGCGATTGCATGGTGGCATGGCCTGTGGCCGGATCGGTATACTGGAATGCTATCTGACCATTGTCGATGAGGGTCTTCAGCATCTTCTCGTCGGCGGTGAACTTACCCTCACCGTGCGACATGGCCACTGAGTGGAACTGACCCACCGTGAAGCCGTCGAGCCAGGGAGAAGCCACTGTGCCTACTCGTGTCACCGCTATCTGCGAGATGTGACGGTTTATGTCATTGCGGAAGAGCGTCGGTGAGTCGGGTGTGAGTTCACCGATCTTGCCAAACGGAAGCAGGCCCGACTTGACAAGTGCCTGGAATCCGTTGCAGATACCGAGTATCAAGCCTCCGCGTGCCATAAGGCGCTCCACTGCAGCTTTCACCTCTGCATTCAGAAGCACCGTGGCGATAAACTTACCTGAGCCGTCAGGTTCGTCGGCGGCAGAGAAGCCACCGCTGATCGCCAGGATGTGGCAGTTATCGATATGCTCAGCCATTTCGCGGCATGAGTCTGCTATGTCGCCGGCCGACAGGTTGCGGAACACGCTCGTGCGCACCTCCGCACCTTCGTTTACAAAGGCTGCCTGCATATCGTAATCGCAGTTGGTGCCGGGGAACACGGGGAGATAAACCACCGGATGCTCCACTGCCTCCCCCTCGTAGGGCGCGGGCTTGCGGTCGCAGCTTGCGTCAGCCACCTGACCTTCGGTGTCGGCCTTGTCGGGGAATACCTCTGAGTGACGCTCGCTCACCTTGGCAGCAAGCTCTGAGATGGGGAACTTGTGGTGCTCCACCATTACCACCGGCTCTTCTATGGTATAGCCGATAAATTCCACTCCCGGCACGTCGATAGGCTCTGCAGCCTCCACTATAATCGAACCGGGCATAGTGTCGAACATACGGTTCTTATCGTATGACACGTCCACTCCTATCTCGTTGCCGAGCGACATCTTGACCAATGCTTCGGCCAAACCGCCGAACCCTAAAGCATATGCTGCCCGGATGTTGCCGGCTTTGATTTCGCGATGCACTGCCTCCCACTGCTTGGCAAGAGCCTCTGTGTCGGGCATGCCTGATGCAAGGGGTTTATGTTTTACCAAGTAAAGTCCGTGTCCGGCTTTCTTGAAGTCCGGGCTTATCACTTCGCGGGCATCTACCGTAGCCACGCCGAACGCAATCAATGTCGGGGGCACGCTTATATCGCCGAATGTACCGCTCATCGAGTCCTTACCACCAATCGAGGGGAGGCCAAGCTCTTTCTGCATACGCAATGCACCGAGCAATGCAGCCAAGGGCTTACCCCACGAGTTGGCGTTGTGCATGCGCTCGAAATATTCCTGATAGGAGAAGCGCATGCCGCTGTAATCTGCACCGGCGGCAACAGCCTTTGCCACAGCTTCCACCACTGCATAAGCAGCTCCGTGATAAGGGCTCCACTCTGTGATGTAGGGGTTGAAGCCCCATACCATCATACTTGCTGTATTGGTGAAATGCGGACCTACGGGGAATTTCTGTACGCTCACCTGAGTCTCAGTGCCGTTGGTGCGTCCGCCGAAGGGCATAAGCACAGTGGTGGCACCGATTGTTGAGTCGAACATCTCTATCAAGCCGCGCTGCGAAGTAACGTTGGGATCGAGCAGGTTGTTGACGAATTTCTCGTCGAAATCTGCACCCTCCACTTCACGCACAAACGGGTTGCGGTCTTCCACGGCCGAGATGACTGCATTGGCGAAGTGAGGCGCACCGGCTGAGTCGATAAACTCACGCTTGAGGTCAGCCACAATCTTGCCGTCGCGGTAGAGGCGCATACGGCCTGAGTCAGTGACATCGGCCACGTGGCGCACCTCGATGTTCTCCTCGGCGCAATGCTTCATGAATTCCTCCATGTCTTTGGCTTCCACAACCACCGACATGCGTTCTTGGCTCTCAGATATTGCCAACTCAGTGGCGTTGAGACCATCATATTTTGTAGTGACACGGTCGAGGTAAATGTCGAGACCATCGGTGAGCTCACCGATTGCCACACTGACACCACCGGCACCGAAGTCGTTTGATTTCTTTACAAGTCGAGTCACCTCGGGGCGGCGGAACAGGCGCGAGAGCTTGCGCTCCTCGGGGGCGTTACCCTTCTGCACCTCGCTGCCGCACATCTCGAGCGACGACTCGGTGTGTTCCTTTGACGAACCGGTTGCTCCGCCGATGCCATCGCGGCCGGTGCGGCCACCGAACATCAGCACCACATCGCCGGCCTGAGGACACTCGCGGCGCACATCGGCTGCCTTCACGGCACCGCACACCGCACCCACCTCAAGGCGCTTGGCCACATATCCGGGGTGATATATCTCGCGCACATGCGTTGTGGCAAGACCTATCTGGTTGCCATAAGATGAATATCCCGCTGCGGCTCCGCGCGATATGACGCGCTGCGGCAACTTGCCGGCCATGGTCTCCGACACGGGCTGCCAGATGTTGCCGGCACCTGTGACTCGCATGGCCTGGTATACGTAACTGCGACCGCTCAACGGGTCACGGATTGCACCGCCGAGACATGTAGAAGCCCCTCCGAAGGGCTCTATCTCCGTGGGGTGGTTGTGTGTCTCGTTCTTGAACTGCAAAAGCCAGCGTTCGGGCTCGCCATCCACATCCACGTCCACGTAGATGCTGCAGGCATTGTTCTCCTCGCTCTGCTCCATGTCGTCGAGCTTGCCGTTGGCCTTAAGCCAGCGTGCTCCGATTGTGGCGAGGTCCATCAGGCAGAGAGGCTTCTCGCTGCGGCCTAAGTCTTCACGCATCTTGTGCCAAAGGGCGAGCGAATCCTTTATGTCGGCTGCCACTGCCGAGTCTTCCACCTGAATATCCGTAAGACGTGATGTGAAAGTAGTGTGGCGGCAATGGTCGCTCCAATATGTATCGAGTATGCGGAGTTCTGTCTCGTTGGGGTCACGGCCTTCGGCGGTGAAATAATTCACCACTTCCATCAGGTCGTCACCGTTCATGGCCAGACCTTTTTCCTTGCAATAGGCCGTAGCTTGCTCAGCTGTGATGTCGCGGAAGCCTGCGAGAGTCTCCACCGGGTTGGCATGTGCGCGTTCGGGCAATGCGAGCACCGACATATCTTTCTGTCGGCATTCCACCGGGTTAATGAGATAACGCGCTATGCGCTCCATGTCAGCTTCTTTGACAGTGTCGTCAAACACGTAAAGACGCGCTGCAGTTATCTCCACGTCTGCGTCAGGATTGACGAGGCGCACACACTCGCGTGCAGCTGAGGCACGCTGGTCGAACTGGCCCGGGAGAGCTTCCACCGCGATGTGGGGGAATGCTCCGAGGTCCGGGGTCTCCGTAACGGTGTCGGTGGCCTTCTCTCCAAACACTCCATAACGTGTCTTCTCAAGCAGGTCGGCATCGAAGCCGAAGAGGTCGTACACGCAAAGCATACGTAGCTTGCCGATGTTGAGACCGAGTGCCGAGTTCAGCTCTTTGCGGAGACTTTCCGCCTCGACTCCAAACTCGGGGCGTTTCTCCACATAGATTCGATTGGTATTCATTATTGTATTAATGTAAGAACTTTATTGTCAAGTAGATATTTACGCACCACCAAATTAATACCACTATATGGTTTCCGGTGGCTCAAGCATCAGATTTCTGTCTCAAGAATCTTGCGAGCCTGTTCTGCGCGGAAGTCGCGGAGCTTCTGGTGGAGGGACTCATCGGTCACGCCCATGATCTCGATGGCGAGAAGGGCGGCATTTTTCGCACCGTCGATAGCCACGGTAGCCACCGGTATGCCGGAGGGCATCTGCGCCATGGCGAGAAGAGAATCAAGACCACGGAGCGCCTTCGACATGATAGGCACACCAATTACGGGCAATGTGGTGTGAGCCGCCACCACACCGGCCAAATGCGCAGCGCCGCCGGCAGCTGCCACGAAGGCCACTATGCCACGTTCACGCGCACCGTCAATCCACTCCTCGAGGGCAGTCGGTGTGCGGTGTGCGCTGAACACCTTCTTCTCATACTCCACCCCAAACTGGTCGAGAATTTCAAACGCACCCTTCATAACTCCAAGGTCGCTGGTCGACCCCATCACTACTCCTACTTTCATACTCATACCTGTAAAACAGCTGTTTAAATTATTGACGTCAAATATATTAAAGCACGCAGGCGCCCAAGTCGCATTACGACCGGACGCCCACCTGTGGTTATTTATCTATGGGTTAATGCTATGTCTATGCTTTAACTTTATTTCCATATGCAAAATTACTACTTTTTTTTCACATACGCAAACCTGAAAATCCAAAAGGATTATAAGTTAGGCAAGCGGTTCGATTACAAGCACCTGTTGGCCGGTTACAACAAGAACGCCATGTAAGTCGGCAAATAGAGGATATTATTTTCAAAACGCAGATTACCAGGATGTAGCACAATGGCCTGATTCATTTCATTAGCATATTTTTTCATGGCTTTTTCAAGCGATGTCAAATTGTATCTCGTACCTGACTTGACCTCAATAAAATTTATATTATGCCTACTTGTGATTTTGCTTTTAGGCAAAAGAAAGTCCAACTCCATTCGATTATACTTGTTCTCCCTGTCAGGATTGGAATAAAAGAATAATTTATGCTTGTTGGTTGTCAGCATCTGCGCCACGATATTTTCCATGAACATGCCATTATTCACTGAGAGTTTTCCCAATATTATTTTCTTATATACATCATTTTTTTCTTCAACGCTGGAGAATGCGAGAGCATAAAGGAGTCCTGTATCACCCATATAACATTTGATGGCCGTCCTATCAGCATTAATTTCAAGTCCTATACTTGGCTCAGTGCTTGCGAAACATAAATTTACAAAGCGAGCATCCTTAAGCCATGTGAACGGCTCAACGTATTCTCTCATTCTCGCCGATTCAGAAAGTGATGCAAGCCTAAATTTCTTTTTATGCTTTGACAGCTGGGATGGTATTGAGTCGAATATGCTCTCCACTTTCAATGTATGAACTCCTGCATGTTTGGCTATATCACCACGATATAAGGTTAATATCGTGTTTTTCTCTCTATCGGCCGCATTGAAATCCTTGGTTGAAAGAAATTCGTTAACTACCTGAGGCATTCCACCAACAATCATGTATTCGATGAAAAAACGCATGATTTTTCGATGGATAGCATCGGGCACAGATTTACGACTAATATAACAATCTTTTATAAAGCTTACGAGCATATCTTCATTATTGGCCCATAGATATTCTTCAAAATCCATGGGGTACATATTGATATGTTCTTCCTCTGAAGGGATTATGATTTTTTCTGTATTCTTTCTTATTGACATCAATGAGCCTGTCTCCACAAAGTCATACCTGCCGTCGGCTACCAAATACTTTATGGCAGCACGCACTTTGGGGCACTCTTGAACCTCATCAAATATTATCAACGACTTTCTTTCATGCAGTTTTGTATTATATATTAGTTGAAGATATTGGAATAATCTGTCTCAGTCATGAAGGGTATCCAAAATCAAATTTAAGTTCTCTCCTGAGATATCATTGAAGTCCACTTTTATGAATGTTTCATAATGTTCCCTACCGAATTGCTCCGCAATGTAACTTTTGCCAACTCGTCTCGCCCCTTTTATCAGAAGGGCAGACTTACCTTTGCGGTCTTTCCACTCAAGTAAATCATTGTATATCTTTCTTCTCATACTCTTCTTACACGTTTTCAAGGGTATAACATATTTTACATATTCACGTTTTCAAGGGTAAAATAAAGCGCAAATATACACCTTTTCAAGGGTAAAACAAAATTTTTACATTCTAAACCAGCACAAACCAGCAAATCAGCAAATTTGCCAATTCGCAAAATGCAACGGTCTATCATCTTTTTTGTGGTGAGGGTCAATCATATAAATGTCTGACACAGCTCACTTATTATATACATTCTTTACTTGAATCGTAGCCAAAGGCACCCTCTCACAAATAATGGCGACCTTAAAGGTCGCCATTATTTGAACGCAATGAAATTGCAATTTTTATGAGACGGGCTCTTAGCTTATTTTGCGGGGCGTGACTCGCAGTATACGCAGCGCACTCCGTTGCCGTCGGCCGAGGGGCGGAAGAGCGACTCGGTGCAGGCTTCGGTGTTGCTGATGCAGCGGGGGTTGGAGCAGCGATACTCGCCTCGCACCACGTCTTCGCGCAGCAGCTCTTTGTGCTTCTCGGGCTTATCTGCCCACTCGAGCAGCTTGAGCATCAACGCCATGCGCACGAATTTGCCATTCTCCACCTGGCGGAAGTAGGCGGCACGCGGGTCGGCATCAACATCTACCGCTATCTCGTTGACACGGGGGAGCGGGTGAAGTATGCGCATCTCGGGCTTCGCATTTTTCAGTTTGTCGGCGGTCAGCACGAAGCAATCTTTAACACGGTCATATTCTTCTTCGTCAAGAAAACGCTCTTTCTGCACACGTGTCATATAAAGCACATCAAGCTTGTCGATAACCTCCTCGAGGCTCTTCACCTCTTCGTAGGGAAGTCCGAGCTTGTCGCACACCTCATGCTTCACATAGCTCGGCAATTTAAGTTCGTCGGGGGCTATGAGCACGATGTTGATGTTCTTGAATTTCGAGAGGGCCTTGATGAGCGAATGCACGGTGCGTCCGAACTTCAAGTCTCCGCAGAAACCCACAGTAAGGTTCTCAAAGCGACCTATCTCTCGCTTGATGGTGAGCAGGTCGGTGAGTGTCTGAGTGGGATGTGCATGCGAACCGTCGCCGGCATTTATCACCGGTGTGCTCGAGTTGAGAGCTGACACGAGCGGAGCACCCTCCACCGGATGTCGCATGGCTATAATGTCGGCGAAATTGTTGACCACACGTGTCGTGTCGGCAACAGTCTCTCCCTTGCTCACCGAGCTGCTGTTGGCATCGGAAAATCCAAGCACATTGCCGCCAAGTTCCATCATCGCCGCCGTGAAGCTCAGGCGCGTGCGCGTGGAGGGTTCATAGAAGAGCGTGGCAAGTTTTTTGCCCTTGCACACCTCTGCATACTTCTGACGGTCGGCAATGATGTCGCACGCCAGGTCGATTATCTCATTAAGTTCTTCCAGGCTAAGGTCGGAAGGATCTATCAGATGCCGCATGATTCTAAGTAATAATGAATAATGAATAATTAATAACTGGTGATGAATAATTTTTGTCTATTTATTCATCCAGGATTCGTCGGAGGGATTGGCCATGAATTTCTTGAGGCGCTCCACATCCTCTGCCTTGATGTAGTTTTCTTCGGCTGCTACCTGCACGAGGGTGTCGAAGTTGCTCAGCGATGTGTTCTCCACATTTGCTGCCGCGAGTCTCTCGAGACCTTTCTTCATGCCGTATGTGAAAATAGACACCACTCCGAGCACGTCTGCACCGGCTTCGCGCAATGCCTCGACCACGTCAATGCAGCTGCCGCCCGTAGAGATAAGGTCTTCAATCACCACGACTTTCTGACCCGGCTCGAGCTTACCCTCTATACGGTTGTTACGGCCATGGTCCTTTGCAGATCCGCGCACATAACCCATAGGCATGCCGAGCAAGTGAGCTGCGATGGCTGCGTGGGCGATTCCGGCGGTGCTGGTGCCCATAAGCACCTCTGCCTGCGGATATTTCTCCTTCACAGTCTCTGCGATGGTCTGCTCCACCAAGTTGCGGGCTTCAGGTGCCGTGAGGATAAGGCGATTGTCGCAATATATCGGGCTCTTTATACCACTTGCCCATGTGAATGGCTTGTCGGGGCTGAGAAACACAGCCTTTATGCCCAGCAATGCTTTTGCTATCTCTTTCTCTTTCATATCTTTTAATCATGTCCTTGCGGACATGACGGTTTATTTGTTTATCAGTTTATTTGTTTGCGAGCTTATCAGTTTGCGAGCTTATCAGTTTGCGAGCTTATCAGCTTATTAATCTTTAAGCCAGTCACTTCATAACTAATAACTATGACTTAACACTTGACTTACTCGCCAATGAAGTCGGCGCAGCAACGACGGTAAGCTGCCACCGGGTCGGGAGCAGCTGTGATAGGACGGCCCACCACGATGAAGTCGGAGCCAATCTCGCGGGCCTTGGCCGGCGAGGTGATGCGGCTTTGGTCATCCTTGGCGGCATCCGGATAGCGTATACCGGGTGTCACTGCCATGAATTCCGATCCGCAAGCCTCCTTTACAAGACCTGCCTCAAGGGGTGAGCAGACCACTCCGTCGAGGCCAGCCTCCTTGGCATTGCGGGCATACTGCGCTATGGTGTCGTTGACAGAAGCATCGATGAGCAGCTGCTTGTGAAGCGCCTCTTCTGATGTGCTGGTGAGCTGAGTTACCGCGATAATCAATGGACGTGTGCCATCTTCGCGGCCCTCTTTCAGGCCTTCGAGTGCAGCGCGCATCATCTCTATGGTGCCGGCCGCATGCACGTTTACCATATCCACATCAAGACGCGACAACACTTTCATTGCCTTCTTCACAGTGTTGGGTATGTCGTGAAGCTTAAGGTCGAGGAAAATCTTATGGCCACGCTTGCGAAGCTCACGGACAATATCGGGACCGCCTGCATAGAAAAGTTCCATGCCTATCTTGATGAAAGGCTTCTCATCCTTAAACTTGTCAAGAAACTCGAGGGTAGCCTCAGGCGTCGCGAAGTCGCACGCTATTATCACATCTCTATTCATAAATATAAGTATTAGGTCAGAGTCGTTATGAGTCGTTATGAGGTATTTAGCTTAGAAAAGCTGCATTTTCACCTCTATATCATTGGCTCTGCTATTTTAAATTTTAAATTTTAAATTTTAAATTTTAAATTTTTAATTATAAATCTTAAAGTTCACGTAGTGAGTTTATGCCATATTTAGCCATTGCAGAGGGGAGTGCCTTTATAATGTCGCGGCAAGCCCAGGGGTTGATAAGGTTGGCTGTGCCGACCTCCACTGCCTTTGCTCCGGCCATCATCATCTCAAGCACATCTTCGGCGCTGCTAACACCGCCACAACCTATCACCGGTATGCTGCAAGCGTTGCTCACCTGATAGACCATCCTTACTGCCACCGGGAAAACTGCCTGACCGGAAAATCCACCCATCACGTTGGCCACCACCGGCTTGCGTGTCTTCAAGTCGATACGCATGCCGAGCATGGTGTTGATAAGGCAAAGTCCATCCGCACCCGCACCTTCTGCCGCCTTGGCAATCTCCACGATATCGGTGACATTGGGAGTCAGCTTTATCACCAACGGCAATGTGGTGACTTTCTTGACAGCCGTAACAACCTCAGCCACCGACTTCGCGCTTGTGCCGAAACTCATGCCGCCACCATGCACGTTGGGACAACTCACGTTAAGCTCAATTATCTCCACCTGCTTCTCGCCTGTAATCTTGCGGCAGCATTCGGTGTATTCTTCTATTGCGAAACCGCTGATATTGGCTATGATAGGCCCATGAAACACCTCGCGCATCCTGGGCAGCTCCTCAGCTATCACAGCATCTATACCCGGATTCTGGAGCCCCACCGAATTGATCATTCCGGCAGTACACTCTGCAACTCTCGGCAGAGGATTGCCGAAGCGGGGGTGCAGCGTAGTGCCCTTAAACGATATAGAACCAAGTATATCTACATCATAATAGTCGGTCATGCCATAGCCGTAACCGAAACAACCGCTGGCGGGAATAACCGGGTTTTTCAACTCCACGCCGGCCACCTCCACTGCAAGCGGATTGGCTAAAGTATCCTTCTTGTTCACTTCCATATCAAATCCTCCTTATCAAACACCGGACCATCCTTGCATATGCGCTTGGCACCGTTGCGGTTTTCAATCGAACAGCACATGCAGACTCCGAAGCCGCAGGCCATTCTTGCCTCAAGGCTCACCTGACCGGGTATGCTGAGTTGCGAGCAAAGTGCCTTGAGCATCGGCAGCGGCCCGCAGGCGTAGAAGTAGTCGCAGTCAATATTCTCCACCTTCATCACATCGGTCACAAATCCTTTCTGACCATATGAGCCATCGACTGTGGCCACATAGAATGGCACGTCAAGATTCTCAAACTGCTCGATCATAATCATGCGGTCATCAGAATTGAAACCCAAGATTACGGTGGGGAGTATATCCTTTTCCAATAGATTTTTGGCAAGACTGTAGATGGGAGGGCAACCTACACCGCCACCCAACAGCACCGGACGTTCGCCACATTTCGACATGTCGAAGCCATTGCCGAGTGCCGGCAACACATCGAGCACTTCACCCGGTTTGAGCTTTGACAACGCATCTGTGCCATGTCCCACCACGTCATAGACAATGGTGAGCATATCGCCCTGTATATCGCAGACCGATATGGGGCGACGAAGCGTGAAGCCGGGCACGGCGATGTTGACAAATTGTCCCGGAGCCGTGAAGTGACCGGTAGGACCCTCAAGAAGCATCATCATGGTGTTCTTGCCGATCCATCGATTGTCGGCCACTACATATCTCGTATCAATATTTTGTTGAATCATATGCTATCTTTCCGTTGGCAATGGTATACTTCACCTTGCCTTTAAGTTTGTTATGGAGAAATGGCGTGGACTTACCTTTGCTGAGGAACATCTCCGGCTCGACCTCAAACTCTTCGTTGAAGTCGACCACTGCGAGATCTGCCCGTGCCCCTATCTCTATATCACCCTCTATTCCAAATATGCGCCGGGGTGAGTGCGCCATCAGCTCTATCATGCGCTCGAACGAGATATGCCCCGGAAGCACAGCATACGTATAGACAGCGGGCAGCGAAAGCTCGATGCCGGTCACGCCCATGGCGCTCTTCTCCAACCCTCGGCTCTTCTCGTCAGCGCTATGAGGTGCATGGTCTGATGCGATGCAGTCTATGGTGCCGTCGGCCACACCGCGCAGCAGCGCTTCCTTATCATCGCGGCCTCGCAGCGGAGGGTTCATCTTGAAGCGCCCATCTTCCTGCAAATCTTCCTCGCAGAAGACGAGGTAATGGGCACCTGTCTCGCATGTGACAGGTAAGCCCTCGGCCTTGGCACGGCGCACCAGCTCCACACTCTCCTTGGTGGAGACATGGCATATATGCAGACGGCATCCGGTGGCACGCGCCAACTCTATGTCTCGTTCCACCTCACGCCATTCACTCTCTGAGCATATGCCGCGGTGACCATGCTCCGCTGCATATGCACCGTCATGTATGTAACCGCCGCGAAGCAACTCGTTGACCTCACAATGCGCCGCAAGCACCTTGCCGGTCTTCGCTATGCCGGCCATCGCCTCGCGCATCACATCGGCATCTTGCACTCCTGTGCCGTCGTCGGAGAAACCGGCCACTTTGTCGGCCATTGCCGCATAGTCTACAAGCTCATTGCCCATGCGGAGCTTCGTGATGGTGGCATACGGCAGCACCTCTATGCAGGCATCACGCTCTATCATGTCGAGCTCCTGCTGAAGATGCTCCAGGGTGTCGGGTGCGGGATTCAGGTTGGGCATAGGGCATACAGTGGTGAAGCCTCCATGAGCGGCAGCCAACGAACCGTCGGCTATGGTCTCCTTGTAAGAATATCCCGGCTCACGCAAATGCACATGCACATCGACCAATCCGGGAATCACACTTGCACCCTCGGCATCAATCACATATTCATCGGCCGATGGCACAATGCCATCGGCGATGCTCTCTATCTTGCCTTCACTGACCCTTATGTCGGCTTGTCTGAAGCCTCCATCGAGCCATACTTGCCCATTCTTTATTACCATAAGATTTCATTAAAATTCCTGCCAGCTCTTAATCTCGATATCGTCGGGATTGAGGGTACAGAATGCCTTGATAAATGCCGATGCCAAACGGGCGTTGGTAATCAGCGGTATGTTGCGGTCTATGGCCGTGCGGCGTATGCGGTAACCGTTGGTCACCTCCTTGGCGCTATGATTGCGCGGCACATTAACCACAAAGTCTATCTCATGATTGTCGAGCATATCCACAGCCTTGGGTGTACCCTCCTCGTCGGGCCAGTACACACGGGTGTTCTCTATGCCGTTCTCCGTAAGGTGACGGCTTGTGCCGTCAGTGGCGTAAAGTTCATAACCTTTCTGACGCAACAGCTTGGCGGCAGCCAGCATGTCGGCTTTCTGCTTGCCGTTGCCGGTGGAGAGAAGCACACGCTTCTTGGGCACGCGCTGGCCCACCGAGAGCATCGAGGTGAGCAATGCCGCACGGGCATCCTCGCCGAGACATCCCACCTCGCCGGTCGACACCATGTCGACACCGAGCTTCGGGTCTGCCTTCTGCAGGCGGTTGAACGAGAACTGGCTCGCTTTCACTCCCACATAGTCGAGGTCGAACACGCTCTTGTCGGGCTTGCTCACCGGCAAGCCGAGCATGATGCGGGTGGCAAGCTCGATGAAGTTTATCTTAAGCACCTTGCTAACGAAGGGGAAGCTTCGAGATGCACGCAGGTTACATTCTATCACCTTGATATCATTGTCGCGGGCGAGGAACTGTATATTGAACGGTCCGCTGATATTGAGCTGCTTGGCAATCTTCTTGGATATCTTCTTGATGCGGCGTGCTGTCTCCACATAGAGTTTCTGGGGAGGGAACTGTATGGTGGCATCGCCAGAGTGAACACCGGCAAACTCCACATGCTCAGAGATTGCATAAGCGATAATCTCACCGTTCTGGGCCACAGCATCCATCTCCACCTCCTTGGCATGCTCCAGGAACTGGCTCACCACCACCGGGTGACGCTTCGACACGTTGGCCGCCAATTTTAGGAATGTCTCAAGCTGCTCGCGGTCGTAGCATACATTCATCGCGGCGCCCGAGAGCACATACGACGGACGCACCAATACAGGGAAGCCCACCTTCTCGACAAACTTGTTGATATCATCCATCGAAGTCAACGCGCTCCATTCAGGCTGGTCCACGCCGATGCGGCCGAGCATGGCGGAGAATTTCTCGCGGTCTTCGGCATTGTCGATGCTCTGTGCGCTCGTGCCGAGAAGGTTCACACCCTGCTCGTCGAGTTTGAGGGCAAGGTTGTTGGGTATCTGACCACCGGTAGAGACCACCACTCCATGGGGTGTCTCGAGGTCTATGATGTCGAGCACGCGCTCGAATGTCAATTCGTCGAAATAGAGACGGTCGCATATGTCATAGTCGGTCGAGACGGTCTCAGGGTTGTAGTTGACCATCACCGAGCGATAACCCTCCTTGCGGATTGTCTCCAATGCCTGGACTCCACACCAGTCAAACTCCACCGAGCTTCCGATGCGGTAAGCACCTGAACCGAGCACCACCACCGATTTGTGGTCATGCTCATAAGCTATATCATTATGGTTACCGCCATAAGTGAGATACAGATAGTTGGTGGCAGCGGGGAATTCACCGGCAAGCGTGTCAATCTGCTTCACGCAGGGCACGATGCCCAGTGCCTTGCGGCGGTCGCGCACCTTGAGGCATGCCTTCTCAATATCCATCTCATTCTCCATGCCGATGGCACGTGCCACCTGGAAGTCGGAGAAGCCTTGCTTCTTGGCCTTGCGGAGCAGCTTGGAGGGCAACGCCTCGAGGCCGCCTGCATTCTTAAGCTCGCGGGCTGTCTCATGGATTCCCTTAAGTTTCTCCAGGAACCAACGGTCTATCTTCGTGAGGTCATGTATCTGGTCTACGGTATAGCCATTGTCAAATGCCTTCTCTATCACGAATATGCGCTTGTCGGTAGGAGCATGCAGCGCACCGTCGATATCTTCAATTTCGAGTTCCTTGTTCTCCACGAATCCATGCATGCCCTGGCCAATCATGCGGAGACCTTTCTGGATCGCCTCCTCAAATGTGCGGCCTATTGCCATGACCTCGCCCACGGACTTCATCGACGATTCGAGCTCACGGTTCACGCCATGGAACTTACCGAGGTCCCAGCGCGGTATCTTGCACACGCAATAGTCGAGCGCCGGCTCAAAGAATGCGGTAGTGGTCTTGGTGACGGAATTCTTCAAGTCAAACAGACCGTAACCAAGGCCGAGCTTGGCGGCCACGAATGCCAAGGGATATCCCGTAGCCTTTGACGCGAGGGCCGACGAACGCGATAGACGCGCGTTCACCTCAATCACACGGTAATCTTCCGAGTCAGGGCAAAGGGCAAACTGCACGTTGCACTCACCCACGATGCCGATATGTCGGGCTATGCGTATTGAAAGCTCGCGAAGCTTGTGATATTCTGAGTTGCTGAGTGTCTGCGAAGGTGCCACCACGATGCTCTCACCGGTATGGATACCGAGCGGGTCGAAGTTCTCCATGTTACAGACGGTGATACAGTTGTCGAAGCTGTCGCGCACCACCTCATATTCCACCTCTTTCCAACCCTTTAGGCTTTTCTCCACCAGTACCTGCGGAGAGAAAGAGAATGCCTTCTCGGCGAGCTTAACGAGCTGCTCGGAGTTATCGCAGAAGCCCGATCCGAGACCTCCGAGTGCGTATGCCGCACGCAGAATCACGGGATACCCGAGCTGTTCAGCTGCCTTTAGTGCATCCTCCTTGTTATCGCAGGCCACTGAGTCAATGGTCTTTACATCTATCTCATTAAGTTTGTCCACAAATATCTCGCGGTCTTCGGTGTCGATAATCGACTGCACCGGCGTGCCGAGCACCTTGAGGTTATACTTGTCGAGCACACCCTTGTGGAATAGCTCCACGCCACAGTTAAGCGCTGTCTGACCGCCGAATGCGAGCATGATGCCCTGCGGACGCTCGCGGGCTATCACCTTCTCCACGAAGTCGGGAGTCACCGGCAGGAAATATATATGGTCGGCAACACCTTCGGAAGTCTGCACCGTAGCGATATTGGGGTTGATCAGCACAGTCTCTATACCCTCTTCACGCAATGCCTTGAGGGCCTGGCTGCCCGAATAGTCGAACTCACCGGCCTCACCTATCTTCAATGCGCCCGACCCGAGCACAAGTACTTTCTTTATTGTTTCGTCATTATTCATGATAACGTGATATTATATTATGACAGGTGACTGTGTGTCAACCCAACAGGTTTACAAAATCATCAAAAAGGAACTCCGTGTCGACAGGACCGCCCGATGCCTCGGGATGGAATTGCGACGAATACCAGGGCTTGCTCTTGTGGCGGATACCCTCGTTTGAACCGTCGTTCATGTTGGTGAAATATGGTTCCCAACCTTCGCTGAGCGTGCTGGGGTCCACCGCGAAGCCATGGTTCTGGCTGGTGATGAAGCAACGGTTGGTGCCTTCCATGCGCACGGGCTGGTTGTGCGAGCGATGGCCATACTTCAGCTTATAGATGCCTGCGCCGGCTGCCTTGGCGAGAAGCTGGTTGCCCATGCAGATGCCCATCAAGGGACGTGTCTCGTCAGGATTGCTGATAAACTTGCGGATATTCTCCACTGCCGCAACGCATTGCTCCGGATTACCGGGACCGTTTGAGATGAAGAGACCATCAAACTGCATGCCGTTGAAGTCATAGTTCCACGGCACCACGGTCACCTCCACACCACGGTTGAGCAAGCAGCGCAATATATTGTTTTTAGCGCCGCAGTCCACGAGCACCACTTTCTTCTTATCTTCTCCGGCACCGTAGGTCTTAACTTCCTTGGTCGAAACCTCATCTACATAGTTGATGCTGTTGTAGTCGATCGGTTCGGGTTCGAGTCCTGTGCCTTCCACTATGATTTTGCCTGTCATGACGCCATGTTCACGCAGAATCTGGGTGAGATAACGGGTGTCGATGCCGGTGATTCCGGGCACCTTCTCACGCTTAAGCCAGTCGGAGAGGCTCTCCTTGGCGTTCCAGTGGCTGAACTGTTCGCTGTAATCGCCCACTATGATACCGGAGGCATAAATCCTGTCGCTCTCCATAAATTTGGCTATGCCGCCCTCCTCATCATCGGTCGACGGCACGCCGTAATTGCCCACCAGCGGGTAAGTGAGCGTCATGAGCTGACCGGCATATGAGGGGTCAGTCAGACTCTCCGGATAACCGGTCATCGCCGTGTTGAACACTACTTCGCCGGCCACGTTGCCGTCATATCCAAACGACTCACCCTCCATGCGGGTGCCGTCATCAAGTATCAATGTGGCTTTCTTCATCGTCTATCAGATATATTTTGATATTGTTGTTTTTGTATATAAAAAAAACCGCTCCTCCCCGGGTCAACCTCATCACCACCTCCGCAGGAGATGGCAGCTGACAGGGATCGCGGTTCGAGCGTTACCTCTGTTATGTCGTCTAAATTTCATTGCGTTCTTTTGCTCTGCAAAATTAGCAATTTTTTGTCAAACCACAAAGTTTTTCACATATATACACATTTTTATTCAGCCACAAAGCATTCCGCACGCCTTCTATCGTCACTCGGCGTTGTCGCGGTCGGTGAAGAAGGTGGGCAGGCTGGCTATGAATACGTCGGGGGCGGAGAGCAGTTCGCGGTGCGATATCAAGTCGCGCAGCTTTATGTCGCCTATCACGTAGTTGTTTTCTTTCGACATGTATTGCTCCCTCACCTCCACAAATGGCAGTGTGCCGAGTATGTTGGTCTCGCGATACCGCACATAGACGCGCACCAACACATCGGTGGTATATTCCGGCCGGTCCACATATGCCATCTTCTTGTATTCGTAACGGTAGTCGTGGCGGCGTGCCATTATGTCGGAAAGTATCGATGATGCCGTGGGCAGACTCCCGGCACCTTTGCCAAACATGAACTGGCGGTCGTAGCACTCGCCGCGTATCACCACGCCGTTGTATTCGTCATCTACGCTGTATATGTAGCGCGACGGCGGCACGAACTCCGGCATGACAAACATGGTGAACCGCTCGTCGCTCACTTTCACCACCTGCGCCACGAGCTTGATTTTCACACCTTTCTCGCGGGCATATCTGATATCTGACTCGTGGATATTCGATATGCCGTATGTAAATATATCCGAAGGTGCCACATACACTCCGAGGGCATGCACGGTGATTATGATGAGTTTGAAGAGAGAGTCGTAGCCTTCGATGTCGAACGATGGATCGCTCTCCGCGAAGCCGAGTTCCTGGGCCTTGCGAAGCGCCTCGCTGTATGGTTGGTTGTGGTCGAACACCCGCGACAGTATGTAGTTGCTCGAACCGTTCAAGATGCCTTTCACCTCGAGCAGCAGGTCGTTGTCGTAGTATTCCTCCAGGTTGCGTATCACCGGTATCGAACCGCACGACGACGCATCGTAGAGCAGCGCGGTGTCGTACTGCCGCTGGAGTTCTATCAGTTCGGGTAGATGACGCGCTATCATCGCCTTGTTGCCCGACACTACGGGTATCCCCTTGCGCAATGCGCTCGTGACTATCCTATAGCTCGCCTCGGGATCGTCTATCACCTCCACTATGAGGTTGATGTCGGGATTGTCGAGTATGTCGGCCGGATTGTCGGTAAACAGCTCCTTAGGGGCCTCCACATCGCGCGGCTTGGATATGTTGCGCACCGCTATCTTGCTTATCACGGCGTGCGCATTCTTTGCATTGTCGATTACCTTGTATACCCCTTGCCCCACTGTGCCGAAACCAAAGAGCCCTATATTTATCTGTTCCATTTGTTTCAAATTTAGAGTTTATAATCAGAGCTTTGCATTGATGAATGGGGTCAGTATCTCGTTAAGCTGACCATGTTCCACCAAGAAGCCGTCGTGGCCGAACGGAGATGTTATCTCGCGGTATTCAGCGTTTGGTATCGACTGCGCGAGTTTTTTCATCTCGGCAGGTGTGAAGATGATGTCGGAGCTGAGTCCAATCACTATGGTGGGGCAGTTGATTCGAGCCAACGCTTCGGCCACCCCTCCGCGCCCGCGCCCTATGTCGTGCGTGTCGAAGGCATCGAGTATCGTCACGTAGGAGTAGGCATTATACCGACGGCAAAGCTTCTCCCCCTGGTATCTCTGATATGTGCAGGCCCGATGCTCACCTTGATGCCCGTCGGGGTCTTGCTGCGAGAGGTTGTAACCCTCGGGCCCGCGATATGTAAGCAGACCGATGGCGCGTGCCGCCGCCATGCCGGCCATGCCGGCATCGGGGCGACGCTCGCCATATGTAGGGTCGGCGAGGATTGTCATGCGCTGTGTCTCATCGATGGCTATCGCCCAGGGCGAGGCCTTCGCGTCGGTGGCTAACAGTATCAACCTCCCGAAACGTTCCGGCTCCCCGGCTATCCACTCCGTGGCCTGGAAACCACCCACCGAGCTTCCTACAAGCGTGTGTATCTCACCTATGCCGAGCGCGTCGGCGAGCAGACGGTGAGCGTTGACAATATCGCGGATGGTTATCTTGGGGAAGTCGCCATAATATGGCTCTCCCGTGGCCGGATTCAGGCTGAGGGGTCCGGTGGTGCCATAGTGCGAGCCGAGTATGTTGGCACACACCACAAACCATTTGTCGGGGTCAAGGAAGCACCCCGCCTCCACCGTATGCGGCCACCAGTCGGCCACATCGCTGTTGGCAGTCAGCGCATGACACACCCACACCACGTTGTCGCGGCTCGCATTCAGTTTGCCGTAGGTATGATAGGCAATAGTGAGCCCCTCGAGCCTTTCTCCCGATTCGAGACAAAAAGCCTCATCATATTTAAAATACTTTGGCTCAGACATGTGCAAATGCTTGTTCGAAGTCAGCTATTATATCTTCCACATCTTCCAGTCCGAGCGATATGCGGAGCAGTGTCGGCGTGACTCCGGCTGCCTCGAGGTCGGACTCGCTAAGTTGTTTGTGGGTGGTCGATGCCGGGTGTGTAACCACTGAGATGGAGTCGCCTATCATGGTCATGTTGGCGAGAAGTTCGAGCGATTCCACAAATCTCACCGTTGACTCCAGGTCTCCCTGGAGCTCCACATTGAGTACGCCCGATGCGCCGAAGCGGTAATATTTCTGCGCGTTTGCATATGAGGGATGGTCCTCGAAGCCCACATAACTAACTTTCTTCACCTTGGGGTGATTTTGCAGATATTCTGCAAGCCTGCGCGTTGACTCAACTTGATGACGCACGCGTAGAGATAGTGTCTCCAGACCGATCATCATGAGGTAACTGTCGAACGCCGACGGGCAAGGGCCGAAGTCGCGCAGCCCATCCACTCGACATTTCACGATAAACGCCACCGGACCAAATGCCTCCCAGAGGTTCAAGCCGTGATAACCCTCTGAGGGACCGTCTATCTCTGGAAACTTGCCGTTGCCCCAATTGAACGAGCCACCGTCGACTATCACGCCACCCATGGCTGTGCCGTGGCCGTTAATCCATTTGGTGGCAGAGTCTACCACTATGTCGGCACCCCAGTCGAAGGGGTTGCAGAGGTAGCCGGCACCTCCGAATGTGTTGTCTACAATCAGTGGCACTTCCGCATCGTGCGCCACCTTGGCAAGGCCTTCGAGGTCGGGCACCGCGCAAGTGGGGTTGCCCATCGACTCCGCGAAGAGTGCGCGTGTGCGGTCGTCGACCTGCGCGGCGAAGTCTTCGGGACGCTCGCTCGCGGGTATGCGCACCTCGATGCCGAGTTTGCGAAGGCTTATACGGAAGAGGTTGTAAGTGCCGCCATATAAATAAGGAGAGGCCACGATGTTGTCACCGGCCTGGGCAAGCGATGTGATGGTAATCAGTATCGCTGACATGCCGGAGGCCACTCCGAGTGCGCCTACACCGCCATAGAGTGCGGCAACGCGCTCCTCATAAGCTGAGGTGGTGGGATTCTGAAGACGGGTGTAGATATTGCCCGGCTCGCTGAGTTTGAAGAGGTTGGCTGCATGCTCGCAGTCGTTGAAGCGGTAAGCTGCAGTGGGATAGATGGCTACACCGCGCGAACCGGTGGCCGGATTGTGGTCAAGACCGGCATGGATCTGACGTGTGGCGAATTTCAGTTTCTTTATATCCATAGTTTTTGGTGTTTGGTGTTTAGATAGATGAGATTATTTGACCTATTTGCCCTATTAGAAAAAAGCCCGACGCTTGGTGCGCCGGGCCTCATCTTTATCTCAATCTCTTATGCAAGATGTCATGACAAAGGCGACACACCCGGCTCGCGGCTGCGCATGCACATACACATGACCATCATCATGCCCTCACAGGCCATGACGCTTATATTATCATATGTACACTTCGTCATCATCTTAGATGTTTTTCTCTTGTTTGACACCGCAAAATTAATAATTTATTTTGAAAGCACAATCTCCAATCATATTTTTTTTGTAATTTTGCAATCTGACCGGGTCACGCATTTCAAACGCGTGCGGGTCGAAATTGCTGATTATAACTCATTAAAGATGTCTACCAATACTACTGACAACAAGCGCAAGGTCACAACGCGTCGCCTTGCGGAGATGAAGCAGCGTGGCGAAAAGATTTCCATGCTCACCTCTTACGACTATAGTTCGGCCAAGATTGTTGACGGTGCCGGCATCGACGTGATTCTTGTGGGCGATTCTGCCTCAAATGTCATGGCCGGTAATGTCACAACCCTGCCTATCACCCTCGACCAGATGATTTATCATGCCAAGTCGGTGATGAAGGGCACCCAACGTGCCCTCGTGGTCGTCGACCTCCCTTTCGGCTCTTATCAGGGCAACTCCAAGGAGGCTTTGGCTTCCGCTATCCGCATCATGAAGGAGAGCCATGCCGAAGCCGTAAAGATGGAGGGTGGCTCGGAAATCCGCGAGTCTATCGAACGTATACTCTGCGCCGGCATCCCTGTGATGGGACACCTCGGTCTCACCCCTCAGAGCATCAACAAGTTCGGAACTTATAATGTTCGCGCACGCGAGGAGGCTGAGGCCGAAAAACTGATAGCCGACGCACATATGCTCGAGGATATAGGCTGTTTCGCCATTGTGCTTGAGAAAATTCCGGCTGAACTGGCCCGCAAAGTCTCCGAACAACTCACCATCCCGACCATTGGAATCGGCGCCGGAGGCGGCACCGACGGCCAAGTGCTCGTGATGCACGACATGCTCGGCATAAACCAGGGCTTCTCACCGAGGTTCCTGCGCCGTTATGCCGACCTCGCGACCATCATGCACGATGCCATAGGCCACTACGTAGACGACGTGAAGTCCGGCTCCTTCCCCACCCCAGAAGAAAGCTACTAAATTTATAATTTAGAATCATCTGATCTTAAAGTCCTTAAAGACCCTAAAGTCCTTAAAGACCTTAAAGACCCTAAAGACCTTAAAAAAGAAATAAAAATATGCTAACAATCGGAACCCCATTCACAGCCCGAGGCAAGAAGGCCCTGCTTCTCGGCAGCGGCGAACTCGGCAAGGAAGTGGTCATCGAGCTCCAGCGCTATGGCGTGGAGGTGGTGGCCCTCGACAAGTATCCCAAAGCCCCGGCCATGCAGGTGGCCAACCGGAGCATCGTGGTGTCGATGCTCGATGGTGACGCCCTCCGCAAGATAGTGGAGGAGGAGAAACCGGACTATATTATACCTGAGATTGAGGCTATCGCCACTCCCACCCTTATCGCCTTGGAGCAGGAGGGCTGGAATGTGGTGCCTACTGCCCGCGCCACTTTCATCACCATGAACCGCCGCGAGATCCGCAATCTCGCAGCCAATGAGCTCAAGGTGCCCACTTCCCCTTTCCGCTTCGCCGACACCGAGGAGGAATACAAGAAGGCTATCGAGGAGATCGGTCTCCCCTGCGTGGTGAAGCCGGTGATGAGTTCATCTGGTCATGGCCAGAGCACTGTGAAGACTCCCGACCAGATCGACACCGCATGGCGTGAGGCCCAGGAGGGTGGACGTGCCGGCAAGGGTGCCGTAATCGTGGAGGGCTTCGTAGACTTCGACTATGAAATCACACTGCTCACCGTGCGTCATATCGGCGGCACCTCGTTCTGCGAACCTATCGGCCATTATCAGGAGAGCGGAGACTACCGCCGCAGCTGGCAGCCCCAGCCCATGAGTGCATCGGCTATCGCTCAGGCTCAGGAAATAGCCAAGAAGGTTACCGGCGCTCTCGGAGGCTTCGGCATCTTCGGTGTGGAGTTCTTCGTCAAGGGCGACCAAGTAATCTTCTCCGAACTTTCACCCCGCCCGCACGATACCGGCATGGTGACGCTCATTTCGCAGCATCTCTCTGAGTTCGCGCTTCACGTTCGCGCTTTGCTCGGACTTCCTATACCCGAAATCAAGTTCTACTGCCCGTCGGCATCGCGTGCGCTGCTCGCTTGGGGCGACTCTACCGACATCGCTTTCACCGGCATGGAGGAGGCTCTCTCAGTGCCGGGCACCGATATGCGTATCTTCGGCAAGCCGGAAGTCAAGGGACACCGCCGCATGGGAGTGATGCTCGCCACCGCCGACACAGTGCAGGAAGCATGCGACAAGGTGGACGCAGCCGCCGCCAAGATTAACATCGACCTGAAGTAATAAAGAGACCATCTCTTGGCGTAACTCACCAAGAAGGCAAAAATAACGGAGTCTGTCCAATCTATCACGACAGACTCCGTTTTTTCTATTAATCCAAAATTATTGCCTACTTTTTGGATTACAATCCAAAATTATTGCCCACTTTTTGGATTACAATCCAAAAAATATTACCGCGACTATTTACTTTAGGAGATGTTCTGTATACAACCCTCATCTAACTTAATGATTTACAAGCAAAACGACCCAACAAACCTCGCCTGACGGTGGATTTGTGACGTCGGCGGCGCCTCCTTTCCCCCAGTGCGCGATGCAACGACTTCTGCCGAGTAGCTGGCAACCGGCCTGGCAAGTTGCTTCGCGCACTGGGGAAAAGGAGTCGCCG
>CAJTYC010000001.1:44738-69570 GCA_910584185.1 uncultured Muribaculaceae bacterium | reverse complement strand
AGTCAAGCCTGCTGAACAGCCACTTGACGCCTATTAGATGTTGAAGTTGGGTTAAGATGGAGGGAGATGTAAAAGTCACAATCGATTACGAAAAGCTTGATGCGGACGCCAAATGGGACGGTCTGAAAGGCTATCTGACCAATACAGACATCCCGGTTGAGGAAGTATATACAGCTTACCATAATCTATGGCACGTGGAAAAGGCTTTCCGTATTGCGAAATCGAAAATCGAGATACGACCGATGTTCCACTTTACCCGGCGCAGAATAGAGGCTCACGTCTGCATCTGTTTCGTCGCGCTCAAGGTTTATAAGGAACTTGAACGGCTGCTGAAACTCTCTTCAATCAACATGAGTGTGGACAAAGTGCTGGCTCTGGCACAAACCATTGTTACTATCCAACTGACATTGCCGCAAAACAAGACAACAATCAGTAAGACGATGCTCATGAAACGTCATCAACGCATCGCACCACTCTTCTCAGAAGATTTTTGGGTGACACGTTGACGAAGTCAGGTGATGGAATGACTTCAGTGTCAGTGCTGTAAAGTTGACGGCCTAAACGGATGATGCCCTTGAAGCTGCGAAGCTTCGAGGGCATCTGTTTATATGTCTATATGTGGAGGTTGGCAATTTGTGGGAATTTAGGTAATTCCTGCAGTCACCCACCATACCCTTCAAGGGGACTTCAAATCCTGAATTTTTGTTTGATTGTTATTTGAAAAAATGTGGCTGCGGAGCTGAACTCTCAGCCCCGCAGCCATTTGCTGTTGTCGTTACTTAGCGCAACAAGAGACGGATTGACTTGCTGCCTGAGCGGGCTATGTAGATGCCGGGCGGGAGCGAAATGGCTCCGGAGGATGCCTTGGTGCGTGCCACCATCATGCCGGAGACATCGTATATGGCGAGCGGTGCGGTCAAGCCGTTGAATATGATTTGACAGCCATCGGCGGCGATTAGGCCGTCGGCATGGATTGCCGCTACTGAGCTTTGTCCGATTGTGCCCCTGATCTCAATATCGTCGATGTGGATGTTCGCGCATCCGGCACCGTGGCCTCTGAATGCAATCCTCGCTTCACCGAGAGTGTTGAAGTCATTGAGCGCGATGGTGTGTTTCTGCCATGCCGATGTGGCTGCATACGACTTGAATTTGGCTGAGGGAAGATCTTGGAAATTGATGCCGTCGGCCGATATTTCCACCTGAAGCCACTCATTCACAGGGTCGGGGTCTTCCTGCCACCAGCCAGCGGAGCCATTGTAATGATACATATGGAAAGTGAGCACGGGGTCTGCAAATTTCGATAGGTCGATGCGCGGTGAGATAAGGCGCAGCTCCATGCCGTCGGTCCACGAGTGATAGCCGTCGAAAGTGGCCAAGCCTTCATCTTCGTCGTGAGCCTTCACATATGGGTTCTCGCCTTTAGTGAAGAGCGCCCAGTTGCCGTTGGCTCCGATTACATTCTGCACTGTCCAGGGGTTGGTCTGAGCTACACCGCCGGCAAATGACTCGGCGTAGGGGAGGGCATAGGCATTGCCGGCCTCAAACTTCTCGGAAGCCGTGGCTTCGCTCTCACCGGCCTCAGTCAATGCGGTTACTGTGTAATATGCGGAAGCCTGGTCGGCAGGCATCCAATCGTCGATAAGGAGGGTTTCGGTGTATGCCGTCTCTACGGTCTCGGTCACATTGTTGACCACACGTTGCACCTTATACGACAACAGACCGTTGAGGTTACCGCCGTTGACACCGGTTGTCGGGGCTTCCCAGGAAATGCTGAAGCCGTTTTCAAGAGGTTCGGCCACAACATTGGTTGGCGCAGTGGGCACATCTATACCGGCAAACACAGTGGCCGACACAGGCTGGCTCGTGCCTTGTGGGGAGCGTACCACTGCGCGATAGGTCGATATGCCGGTGGTGACTGAGGTGTCTACCCATTTGAGGTGGATGCCCGGAGCCGGATTCTGGAACGACTTGATGGGCTCGTCACCGGCACCTCTGATAATGTCAATAGCTGTGATTGAAGAGAGGGCGGCGCCGTTCATCATCTTGGAGGGGGCATCCATCTCCACAGTCACCTCGATCAAGCCGCCATCGGCAGCCGTGAGGGAGAAATTGGCCGGCGGTGCCGGCACGTTGGCACTACCCTTGGGCGAGACGCGTAGGTTGTCGGCATACGACATCATGCCGTTGCGGGGGTTGTTGCCGCGTATTGCGAAATAATGCGCACCGTCGGCGAGGGGAGAGGCTATTGCTGCAAACTGCTTGGCTGAAGTCGGTAGCTTGCCGGTGTCGAGCAGGCGTGTCATATGCTGAGGGTCGGGCGAAGTGCCATACCAGAGTTCGAAATGTTCGGGATAGGACTCCACCATCTGCCAAGCGTCGAACGACACCTCGTAGGTGTAAGCCGGGTCGAGCTTTATGGCTGGTGATATCAACCAGTCATCGGTATCGTAAGAGAGGTCCCAGGAGTGACGGGCGCATTTGTTTGTCTCGTCATAATTCCACACCTTGATGCTCTCGGAGAAATTGGCGATAGAGAAGAGGTCGAACTGGGCTTGCGAATCAAACCCACATTCATAAGGCGCATTGAAAAGTGCCACCACCACCTTGTTGGACTCGGCAGCAGGACCGGCACCGTCGGGCGAGACGGCAGTCACCACATAGTGGCAGAGCGCGGGTTGCTCCACAGTTTCGGAGAACGAAGTGGAGGAGAGTCCGGAAGCGACGGCCACATTGCCGGGCATTCGGGTCACGTTGTAGGTGATAGGGGTGCGGACTATTCCGCCGTTGGCACCCTCTGTCGGGGCAGTCCATGATAGAGTGGCCGTCATGCCTGAGGCCGACAGGCGCACTTCGGAGGGGGCAGCCGGCACATCATATCCGGCATGGAAAGAGCTTCCGGCGGTAACGCCCTGGCCCACGGAGTTGGATGCTGTGACTTGCAAGGTGTGGCGGCCCATGGCGAATGAATGCTCGCCGGTCGTGGCTGTGGCACCAGGCTTCACGGTTACGAGATCCATCAGGTCACCGTCAACGCTGATTTCCACTTCGAGAGGAATGTCGGCATCGAGAGGGTTGCCCTCCACGCTCAGCGTAGGGGCTGTGAAAGAGAACACGAACTTGGTGGCATCCTCATTGCGTGGAGTGGCAGTAAGATTAGTCACCGCATCGGGCACACCGTCTGAGGCATAACGGTTCACGTAGAGGCCCACAAGCTCCGGATTGCCCGGTATGTCGGCAATCTTCACGGCCTTTCCGGTCTTGGTGTCAACCTCATAAAGAGCGGAGGCCGAATCAAACCAACCGACGGTGTGAAACTCTGCCCAATAGAGCTTGTCAGTGCGGGTGTCGAAGGTTATAGACTGCGTATAGTCAGACTGATAGTCGTCGAATATGCCGGTGTTGCCTATCAGGGTCAGGGCTGCGTCGGTGGGGCTTATCTTGTAGAGATTGGCGTTGGTGTCAATGCCGTAAAGCTCACCTTTCTTGCTTGCAGCTATCGTTATTACATCCTTTTGGAGCGGCGCAATCATGGTGGGTGCTCCGGTCTTCACGTCGGTTGTGGAGAGCCATATGGATTGACCGGTCTTGTCGTAAGAGATTGAGTAGACCTTGCCCGTCGACTGGTCGTAGGTGCGGTCGGTGGCGATGTATGAGAAATCGAGAGGGTTGTCGCGCTCGGATAGGAGAGTCCATGTGAGGGCGTCGTAAGTATACCACTTCATCATGGTGAGGGTCTGCGACTCGTCGTAGTCGTAGGCGCAGGCATAATACTTGCCGTTCACGTATACGGCGCCACCCTCAAAAGCCGGTGTCGTGGCGAGCTTGTTGGTCGTCAATCCCTCTGTGGCCTTGAATGAGTACATGCCATAGCCCGGGTCGGAGAGAATGCAGTTTGCCACAAGTTCCGGCATTCCTTCGGTCGACACCTTCAGCGGGCTGCCGGGAGCCTTGGCGCCTGGTGTCATGGCGCGAGGAGTGTTGTAGCGCACCAGCCCGTCGGGTTGGCGTTGGGTGAACTGTTTGAATCTCAGCACCGGTACAGCTGCCTGAGTCACCAGGGTGGCCGCGATGCAGAGAGTGGTAAAAAGTTTTTTCATAAGCTGATAGATTAGATTGTGAGTTTGAGGGTGGAGTTGCCGGCCTTGATGATATAAATCCCCTTGGGGAGCGATGTTTGCACGCTTCCCGTTCCGGTGGCCGCTTGTCGGCCGGAGAGGTCGAGAATCGTTATCTTGAGTCCGGGTGCGGTGGCTTGTATTGATTGACCGTCTCGACTCACTGAAAGGGTGTCGCCCATGGCTGAAATGAGGCTTGACGAATTTTCGAGCGTCCGCACTTCCACCTCCTCGGAGGGTTGCGACAGGATTTCACCGTTTGTGCCTTGCACAAAGTAGCGGTATGTGGTGCTTTTTGAGAGCCCCGACACCTTGTGGAAGGTCTCGCCATTGGTGTCTATGCCGTCGAGTATCGTCACGAACTGCATTTCACCTGGGAGCGCTACAGTCACATCATCGATGCAGGCCGAACCCGAATTGTTTGGGTCATCCCATTCGAGTCGGGCAGCTGTGGCCCCGGTGGGAGAATAGGTGTGTAGAGCACCCTCTGTGCGCGAGGGTGCTATGCGGTCTATGGTCTGCCACGAACCGTCCACGAGAGCCTTGACCAACAGTCGCGCCTCGCTGTCGTTGCGATAACCGCGCAGCCAGAACGAGAGTGACTGCATGGGTTGGCTTGACTCGCCGGTCTGCACGAACGATGAGGGTTCGCTGAGGCGAAGGGCCGGGGCTGCCTCGCCATAGTAACCGGCAATGGAGATTGTCTCTGACGAGTTGGTGAGCCAATCTTCTGGAAAGTTGCCTTCGCCAAACGAGGCAACTTCTGTTTGCTGTTTGCCTTGTTGCAGTTCGGAAACCGTGATGCTGTAAGAGGAGGCGAGCTCCATTTCTTGCCAATGAGCGGTGAATGAATTTTCCGTTATGTCGGTGGTCTCGATAATCTCCGGTGCAAAAAAGTCGAGACCGGGGTGATCGGTGGTGAATTGTGCATGTTCCGACTCGCTGCCTACCGATATCCCCTTGCATGCGCGCACGGCCACTTCATATTCTGAGTCAGGCTGTAGGCCGGAGAGAATCAGCTTCGTGGAGTCAGTGCGCTTGAAGTGTAAGCCTGTGGCCGGGATGAGGAGATTGTCGCTGCGGTCTGTTACGGTGACGTAATAGGCATCGGCATCTGCCACGGCATCCCATGTTACGGCAGCACCGGAGTCTGATATCTTATTGACAGTCACTGAGGTGGGTGCAGCCGGTATGGTTGATGCCGAGCCTGCGCATAGATAGACAGTTCCTGCGGTGTATGATATGTCGGAAAGCGAGGGAGTCATAACTGTGCCATTACGCGAGGTCAGGGTCACTGACGAGATATTGCGGGTGCCGGGAAAAGTGTCGCCGGCATCGCCATTGGTGGAGTGAACGCCGTCGGCCTCCACCAAGTCAATGCGTTGGTGCGAGGGGTCATTGTTGACGCTGTTTGTGTCCCACGCAGTGCGGTCGTAATCGATATGCCACACGGCCAGTCCCTCGCCCGGCAGATAGGCATCCCAGCCTCTCTTCGCCCGGCATTCGAGCAAGAAGTACTCGTCGCTGTCGGCAGAATCGGCAAGTTTGTAGGCCAATGGCGAACCGGCATCTATGCGCAGAGATGCGTCGCGGTCGATATATAGAGGGTTGCACCAGCCAAGGAACTCCCGTTCGTAGGCCGAGAGGGAGACCGGTGTGCGGCCGTTGTTGCAGTAATTGCCATGGTCCATCACCGACCAATATCCGGGCGACGGCACTTCGGCTTCATTGGTGGCATATATGTCCGGGAGTCCGAGCACATGGCAAAACTCATGGCAGAAGGTGCCTATGCCTACCATCGACTGTGTGCCTCCGCGAAGTTCGTTTGAGCATGAATATGACCCTGCCATCACTCCATCGAGGGTGAGGCGGACACCTTTGGAATAGATATTGGACGTGTGTGGCCACACCGTATTGACACCTCCACCGTCAGCCCTGCCATAGCCTGCATAGAAGATGTAGATGTTGTCTATCCATCCGTCTTTGTCCATGTCGTAGTCGCTGAAGTCTACCGTGGAGTCGAGGGCCCGCAGTGCCTCTGCCCCCATTTCGTGGGCGAGCGCGTCATTGTTGGCGGAGTAATAGGAGGCGGGGTGAGCCAACTTTACGGGTCCGTAAACATCAAATTGGGGGCGGAAAATGCCGAACGAATTGTCGATAAAGTAGTCGCGGGCCGAACCGTCGGCCCCGAAGTCGGAATAACCCGGCTCGTTGAGCATTCGTCGGAAAGAGTCACCGGTGTTGCGCATGTCGCGGTCGGAAAATTCCACAAGCACCACCAGTGCCTTGGCTTCGCCGACTGAGGGATAGGTGTGGGAAAGCCCGGCCACCCGCATCGGAGACTTGCGGTGAGTCTCTACGGCCTCTGCTTCGGCTTCCACAAGACGCCCTGCGGCGTCGGGCAGCAGACGCCGCCCGGCGGCATCGATATAGAAGTGAAAGTCCTCGTTGCCCGTAAGCCGCACTTGAATCGTGGAGCCGTCGGGTTGTTGCCACATAAAGGGCTCGGGGCTTGCCTTGACGGCATGAAGCACTTGTGGAGAGGTGAAGGTTGCAAATGCCAATATGAAAGCGAGTGCAACATTTCGCACTGATAAAGGTCGCTTGAAATCTGGAATTGTTGTCATGCTGATTGAACTGTAAGATTGGCAAATTTACAAAATATTTTGTAAAATTTATGATTTTTTAGATAAAAATTGGAAATTCTATAAAAAATAACCATATTTGCATTCGATAAGTAAAAAGAGAGCAATGTGAAGGATTTATTTGGGAAATGACAATCAGCAACTAACAATCAATCTACATGAAGAAAACTATTACAATGGCGGCATTGGGAATAGTGGCGATGGCCGGATTCCCGATTCAGCAAGTGGCAGCGCAAGGTGAGCTCCCCACGTTTTACGGTTCTGTGATTTTTGACGACAATTGGTATGATGCTGAGGGCAACGGCAAGGCGCAGTATGGATTCTATTCGTTCCAGCCGATGCTTAACATCTCGCTGTCGCCGGTGCTGATACATGGCAACTTGAATATCAACGGCGGTGGCACTTACACCGACCGAAAAATCCATTATCACCTGTGGGAGATGTATGCCGACGACGGGTCGGAGACGGGCATTACGTTTCACAACTATTTCTGCAAGGTAGACACCGACAACTGGAACATGGAGAACACCGTGGACTATAGTGATTATCAAGACAATATAGCCTACGATATGACATACGACCCGGTGGGTGGCAAGATATATGCCGTGCAGTGGGGACCCTTTGAAGACGACAATGCTTATTTTGCCGAAGTGAATGGCGATGATGGTGAGAGTATCAACATAGCCAAGGTGAAGTGTATGAGCGCGTTGGCTTGCGACAATTTCGGCCGAATCTATGGCATCCGCACCTCCGACGGCATGACTTGCTATCTCAATCAGCACACCGGCGAGGTGATCGAACTTGGACTCTCGGGTGTAAAGCCGAAGTATGTGCAGAGTGCTACAGTCGACCCGGCCACCAACATAATCTATTGGGCGTCGATGGATGAGAATGGTAATTCGGAGCTGCGCACCATCAACACCATAAGCGGCTCCACCGGTAAGGTGGGAAATTTCAACGGAGGTGCAGAGATTACCTGTCTATTCGTGGAGGCTCCCCGCGGCACTCTCGGTGCTCCCGGCGAGCTGACCGATGTTGTGCTCAGCACAACCGACACCAAATCTAAGATTTCGGCGAAGTTGCCGGCTAAGTCGTTCGATGGCAAGGCGATATCGGGAGAGTTGACATTTGAGTGGTATATCGACGGCAAACTTGCCGGCACGCAGACGGGCTCCGCCGGCCAGACCGTAAGCCTCGAGGCAGATGCCGCTCAGGGCCGCCATGTGGTTGTGGCATTGGCTCGTTCGGCTGCCGGTGTAGGCCCGAAGACTTATCGTGAGCAGTGGTGTGGAGAGGATGTGCCTGCCGCCGTGCGCAACTTGCAGTTCTCAATCACCGACGGCGTTGCCAATCTCGCGTGGGAAGCTCCCGTGGAGGGTTTGAGGGGTGGAAGCATCGACCCGGCCGACACCAAGTATACTGTGCTCCGTTATCCGGGTGCTGAGATTGTGGCTATGGGCATCACGCAGACTTCATTTAGCGAGAAGCTCCCGGCAGTGGCTGCCACATATTATTACACTGTGACAGCCAAGAACTCGCAGGGCGAGGGTGGCACTGCCACGAGCAACACCATATATACCGGCACGTCGTCGACGCTCCCTTATTTCCAGGATTTCGAGAGCGAAGATAGCGCCAACGATTTTACGATCATCAACTCGGAGGAGGGTAGAGGTTGGTTCCGCTGGCACAACACAGCCCAGGACTTCAAGGCTATGGCTTGCCGCTTCAACAAGCTCGACGCCTCTGACAACTGGTTGATTTTGCCTCCCCTGCCATTTGTGAAGGGTCAGGAATATCAGCTTTCATATCGTGTGAAGGTATTTGACAGCGATTCCCCTGAAAAATATGAGATTACGATAGGCCGCGATGCCACGGTGGGTTCGCAGACGGCTGTGATACAGTCGGCGCGCACCATCAAGAATACAGACTGGCAGCTCGTGGAGGTGCCTTTCAGGGTGCAGGAAGATGGGTTGCACAACATCGGTATTCATTGTGTGAGCCCGGCTATGGCATATTATCTGATAATCGACGACATAGCAGTGTCGCAGACCTCGGGCGTGATGAGCGTGGAGCAGGATGCGAATGCAATCTTTGCAGCCGACGGTGCAATTGTGGCAAGAGGTGAAGGCCGTATGACGGTCTACACGATAGATGGCCGCAAGTCTCGCGAACTCAACGTGGAGGGCGAGGCCAAGGTTACAGTAGAGCCCGGCATATACATCGTGACGCTCGGCGACAAGCGCGTCAAGCTCATGGTGAAGTAACCAACAGATTTTTCAACACTATCTTTGTAAATTTATGGCCCTGTCTTTTTGTGAGATGGGGCCTTAATTTATCACTTCCTCACAAATTTATGGTTAAGACTGAGATTTCTGGCAATGTATAAGTTTCTTGTTTTGGATATTGTCAGAATTTTTGTATTTTTGTTATTTAAAGTAAGTTGCTGTTGCAGTAAAACATTTGCTTATTCAATTGATTTGAACATCAAACTATGAGCGCATTGAAATATCCAATCGGTATGCAATCGTTTCCGGAGTTGCGGGAGCGAGGCTTTGTGTATGTAGACAAGACACGCTACATCAGGAAGCTGATGGATGACGGCAAGTACTACTTCTTAGGCCGTCCTCGCCGCTTCGGTAAGTCGCTTTTCATATCAACAATGCGTGCATATTTCGAAGGGCGTCGCGAACTGTTCGACGGCCTCGCCATTGCAGACATGGAGAATGAATGGGCAGCGTGGCCCGTTCTCCATATCGATTTCACCGGCCAGGACTACACTGTTCCTGATAGTCTTGAGCATGTGATTGGCCACATGCTTGAGGACTGGGAGAAAGAGTTTGGTATCACCGAAATTGCGGAAACGGACAATCTTAGATTTCAGAATATAATAAGCACTGCCCACCGTCTGACCGGCAAGAAGGTCATTATCCTCGTAGATGAGTATGATAAACCGCTGATTGATACCATAGACTATCCGGAGTTGCAAGAGAGATACCGCAATCAATTGCGCGGCATTTACGGAAATCTCAAGAAAATGGACCCGCATATCCGCCTTGCCTTCCTAACAGGTATAACCCGATTTGGCAAGCTTAATATTTTCAGCGACATCAATAATCTCAGAGACATATCGTTGCTGTCGGAATTTAGCGGTATCTGCGGTGTGACATCCGAAGAGTTGCGTAAATATTTCCATGCTGGCATAGCCGAATTTGCAAACTGGCGAAAATGCACCGTTGAAGAAATGTATGAAATTTTGCGCGTAAACTACGATGGCTATCATTTCTCTCCTGAGGGAAGTCCCGACATATATAATCCTTTTAGTCTGCTTAATGCGTTGTCGAATAAGCAGATTGGTGAGTACTGGTTCAGCACTGGCACTCCGCTTTTTCTTGTCAAAAGGATACGATCGCAGGTATTGGACTTAGAGGATTTCAACTGTGTGGAAGTTGATTTTTCCGACATAGAGAACGTGCCGTTCAATATGGAAGGCGACCCTGTGCCAATACTATATCAGTCAGGTTACCTGACAATCAAACGTTATGACGCGGAAACAAGATTAATCATTCTGGGTTATCCTAACCGCGAGGTAGAGCGCGGATTCCTGCGCCAGCTTATGGATATCTACACTTCGCCACGAGCCATTAAATCGGCATTTAATATACTGAAATTCAAAAGCGAGTTGCAGAAAGGTGATGTTGACGGGTTTATGGAGCGTCTGCAAGCTTTCTTCGCCAGTATCGAATACGATAGCTTCGACTTGTTGAAACTGGAGCAGCATTACCGCAATGTCATATATCTGCTATTTAAGCTGTTGGGTTATTATTGTCATGCCGAGTACAAAACTGCCAACGGACGCATAGACTTGGTGATTGAGAACGATAGTTATGTATATGTCTTCGAATTCAAAATCAACAAAACTGCGCGTGAGGCGCTCGACCAGATAGATTCGAAAGACTACTTATTGCCCTATCGTTTCGATGGTCGTAAGCTCATAAAAATCGGTGCAAACTTCACCGATGCCAGAAAAAACATCGACTCATGGCTCACCGAGTAAGAGCCCGTCTCATAAAGCCACTCTTTTTCCGCACGAGGAATTCAAAGAATTTAGTAACGATTAAAAAATAACTTAGTAAGGTTTCTCGAACTTTTTGGAATATTTGCCTTTTCCAAACAGTCAAATATCCCGATATGTTCCTTTATTGTAAAAGGCAAATCTTCTCAAAAATTTCTGAGAAACTCTACCAAGTTATTTTTTTAATCGTTACTTAAGGAAACTCGCATGCTATATTGTAGTGTCTACTTCACTACTTTGCCTTGGCGGGTTATGTAGATGCCTTTTGGGAGCTGGTTGAGGGTGGCGGTTGTGCCGACTCTCAGGCCTGTCGTGGTGTAGATGTCGGTCTCTTCGTTGTCTGGGGTGATTGTGTTGATGCCCGATTGGTCGGTTACCGACACTGTGGCTTCGCCCGATGTGCCGTTGTCGAAGATTGCCTTCACTCCATATGTGCATTTGGTGGTCGGCGCTTCTTCGTCTGTGTATGTCGGTTCGGCCACGGTGGCTATCAGTGAGCCGTCGCGAGTCACTTCATAGTGGCGGAGTTGTAGGGTTGGCACGGTGGCATCGTAGAAGCAGACATCGTCGACAAACAAGGCGAATGCACCGTCGCTGACGCAACGTAGTGCAAAATGCTTCGAGCCCTCGGGCAGGTCAAACTCGAGCGGTGTCCACTCGTCGGTGATGCTCAGATAGTCAGACGTGTGGAGCGGACTGAAGCATGAGGGTTCGGTACCGCTCTCCGAGTATAGCACCTGTAACCGCTCCGCAGGAGTGCCGGCTGATGTGAATGCCTTGGCATATAGAGATATGCGTTGGACCTCACCATTGAGTCGGGGTGATACTGCCCAGTCATCGTTTACATAGTTTACGTTTGCCATGGCCATTAGCATCTTTTGGCCGGAATGCGGTGTGCCTTGCGGCCATTCGTTGATGCAGAGTTCCTCGGCGTCGCAAACTTGCCATGCCTTGGGGACAGTGGAGTTAGGATAATCGTCGGGCGCTTGTGGCAACAAGTTCTTGGCGTTGATATAATAGGTTTCGTCGAGGTCAAGGTCGTGCATGGTCCAGTCACCTATTTCGTCGATTGCCCAGCTCCGGTATGACTCGAAGCTGTCGGGGATTGTGCCTTTGGGAGAAGGTGCCGCCCAGCTGAGCGCAACGCTTGCGCGATCTCTATTGGCTTCGAGGCCGCTTACTGAGGGTATTGTAGGTTTCACGCAAAGCACTTTGTGGGAGGCCGTAGATGTGCCGATGGTTGCGGTGAACGATTGCTCGCCCAATTCGGTGAATGTAAGGACGCCTTCGATAATGCGGCTCTCTCCCGGATTCAGTCTCTCTACGTACAATGACGTGGTGCTTATAGATGCGCCGGCAATTTGCAATGTCGTGGCTGTGGAGGGTTCGGTATCTACGTTGGTTATATAGATATCGAAAGATGTGGGATTGTCAACAGCCACCTTGGTGGGTCCGGCTATCTTGTCGATGCGGATAGGAGATTCGGGGCGTTCGGCGATTGAGACAGCATCAAGATAGATGTCGGCTATGCCGTCGGTGACCCCCTTGAAGGCTACGCGTACCCATTTTGACTGTATGGCAGTCTCGGGGAGTGCCACTGAGAAGAGCTTCCAGCCTTTGCCGGAGTTGCGGCTTATCGGTTCGCAGAGGGGAGTGTAGTCTTCACCCTCAATGCTTATGAATGGTTGGATTGACTCGTTGCCAGCGGGAGAGTCGCTGAGATAGAGCGCAAAACTGAGCCGAGGCGCAGTGAGCGATTTCAGGCTTATTTTGGGGGACTCGAACCAGCTGCCTACACCCTTTTCGGATTCGCCGGCACTGTGGAAAGTGGCGAGGCCATTGTTGGCATCATAATCGCTGCAAGAGAACTGTTGGCCTGCGGCATCGAGTGTCCAAGCCTGCTTGAGTGGACGGTCGGTGACGCTTATCCACGGATACCAGGTCATATCGGCCTTGGGGAAGCCCTCGTGCAGGGGTGCGTCATACGGAGTGCCGGCGAGCATGTATGGTGATTCTATGGCACGCCCGGCATCGGCACCGGCATATGGGGTCACCACATAGCTCACGAACTGCTGGTCGCCGCTGATGTCGAGCTTTGAGTCTGTCGCGGTCAACGCTTCGGTCTTGTCGGCTATCAAGGCGAGGTCTCCGAAGTATCGGTATACATTGTAGGAGAGGTGGGAAGCGTCAAACCATCCGCCATTGCGTCCCTTGGTGGGTGCAGACCACGACAGGACGGGGTGTCCGTCGGCATCCTCGCTGATCTGGAGGTTTTCTACGGAGTCGGGCACATCAACGCCGATAAAGGCGGATGCGCTTGCCTCAGGACCTGTGCCGGCAAGGTTGGAGACTGTCGCGGTGTAATCGTAGACTGCTGATTTGTCTACATTATCTTCGAAACTCACCTTTGCGCCCGGTGCGAGCGACGTGTTGGTGTAAATAGGATAGGAGTTGCCGCTACGTGTCACGCTAACCGACAGGTCTCCGATGAGGGGATTGCCGTCAACATCAGCCCGGGGCATGTTAAACTGCACCGTGGCGGAAGGCCCACCCTTATCGGCCGGTGTGATTGTCATATCAGTAGGGACACCTGGAGCGCTACCTTGCAACATGTCTATGGCAATGTTGTCGATTTCCAGGATGTATTGATATGCCGGGCTGGTGGCATGCACTCCGAGGTGATATTTGCCGTCGGCAGGTACGGTGAACAGCAGGGAGTTGCGCTTCTTGCCGGTGCCGATATCGGTGTGCGATGCGAGTATGGACGTCATGTTAGCGGGCTTAAGCGATGTGCCGAGTGCTATGTCGAAGCTCTCCTTCTTGCCGCTGTAGAGGCCACGGTATTCATACGAGAGTGTATATTTCTTGCCGCCTTCGAGGCGTATGGCCGGAGATATCAGCCAATCGTCGCCCGGAAGATGGTCGGTGTCGTCATATATATATTGGACATTCTTGTCGGCAGTGGAGTATTGCCATGTGGAGCCTCCGTTGGCGTTTACTATGGTCCAGAGGTCGAAGTCGTCTTGTGAGTCGAACGGTTCGGATACCGGCACTGACCACTCACCTCCGAGCACTGCCTTTGCGGTTGATGCGGACTCGCCATATCCGGCTGATGTCTTGGGAGTCACCACATAGCTTATGGCTTCGAGTGCCGGTGCATATGATTCGTCTACATATTGTGTGGCATTGAGATCGGTGGCGAGTTCGGTGTTGTCGGGCTGGCGAGTCACCTTGTAGCGCAGCGAGGCGGGGTCTATCTTGCCGCCGTTTAAGCCGGAAGTTGGTGCTTCCCAGGTTATTACGGGGTGTGAGCCATCGGTGTCGAGTGTCAGCGAATTGACAGCTGCCGGCAGGTCTTCACCGGCAAATATTTCAATTTCAGCGCTCTCACCACGGTAGGAGGAGTTGGCCGTGGTGACTTTGATTGTCTGCTTGCCGTAGGGGAAGGTGTAGGACGGCGAAGTCACCTTGCTTCCGGGTGCCACATCTGTTATGACGTGTTCGGTGTCGCCCACTTGTATTATTACTGACAAGTTCTCGGAAAGTTCGGTGCCATTGACGCTCAGCGATGGCGCGGTGAAAGATACCGAGCCTTCGAGTGAGGTGATGGTGGGGAAGTTTACGGAGAGGCCGGTGACACCCTTGGGGGCTTCCTTGTCGACGGTAGCGGGCATCACGTAGAGGCCCGCGTAATTCTGGTGAGAGGGGAATTCTAAAATCGTATTGTAGGCATACGTAACGGGGTCGATGCTTACGAGGTAAGTGTGCATAGACTTGACGCCGGCCTTCATCTGCTCTTCGCTCACTATGGCATAAAGCAAGCCGGTGGTCTCGTCGTAAGTCATGGTGTTGTAGCCTTCGGGGTAATAGGTGTTGTGTACGCCATACAGTCCGGTGTCCCATTTCATGGTGGAGGGTTCTATCCAGCCGGTGCGGGTGCCGAACATCAGGTGTACCTTACCCTTGTTGTCGGCGGCGAGGGCGTAAATGTCGCGTTCGAGCACTTTCTTGATGTTGAAGGAATGGCTCGACAGGCTGAATTCGCCGAAACCGATGAAGCCAGAATCGAATGTTTGCGAGTCTTCATAGTAGACAGCTCCATACACCTTTCCGGTGGTGGGGTCTACGGTCAGGTCGGAGGGAACATCGTCGATAGATATCTCCGACTTGGAGCCGGTCATAGTCCACTTGTCAGTGTTGAGCGTGAAGAAGTAGGCGTTAGTGCCATTATTTTCGGTAGATATGCAATACATTGAGCCGCCTGATTTTACGGCGGCGACAACATTTGATGCGGTGTTGAGGTTTTTGAGCAACTTCACTTCGCCACCCTCCTCGGCTTCAATGGTGTAGACACCAGACTGCCCGGAACCGGTCCAATCGGCATCGTAAGTCTTTAGCGCACAAAGAGTCACCTTGTGCGCCGGCACCCCGGAGGCATGCCGCACGGCAGTTTTTTTATGCTTAAGCGATTCCAACTCCTGCCCCCACATTGGCAAAGATAGTGCAAAAACCAGGGTGACGAGCGATATAGTAAGAGATAAGCGGTTGGGAATTTTCATGAGACACAAAGATGATAGATGCGTAAAATTAGTAAAAAAAAGCTAGACGACAAAGAAAGTGAGTGGCAAATTACCACTCGTCGGCCCCACCGAGCAACTCTCCACGTTCGTACTGACAGACTTCCCCCATAGAAGGAATTCCATCAATACGCCTCTGTCGAGCTTATCATATTCGTAATCTTCTTCGATAAGGTGGCAAAGGCGTGCGAGCTCGCAAATTTTTATGAGATGGGCTCTAAAAGTGTCTATTCCCAAAAATCGACATTTATGCCGATTTTTGGGAATAGCACTATTGATTAAGACCTTAGCGACTTACCTCATATCGCTATCTTTCTTGTCAGAATCACTTTATGAACTTGCGGCAGAACCGTTTGCCGTTGGAGGTGGCTGTCAACATGTAGACCCCCTTGCCGAGATTGAGCTTGTGGAGCTCAGTGGTGTTTCTGGCTTTCACCAGAAGTTTACCTGCCAAGTCGAATACGCGGATGTCGGTGCAATTGGCCGGCATTAAGCCAATGCCTTCCACCGGCACGAGCGTTTCTGAGTCGGTGATGCCTTCCACACCTGAGAGAATGTCGACCTTGAACGATTTGATCTTCATGTCGCACTTAGAGTTGGCATGCAAACCGAACGAAGTGGCACCGGCCGGGATCTTTATGTATTCAGGGTCTTCGACACTGTAAAGAGAAGCTGACTCTGTCAATGATTCGGGGTTCGTACCGATTATCTTTATTATATCTTCCTTGTCGGTGTATCTTTCCTCTTCAGTAGAGAGTGTGGCCACATGTGTTGTCATGCCTTCGTAGTGAGTGGAAAGGCCGGCGTGCAGGTCGAAGTCGATCGATGAGCCGTAGGTCTGGCGGTGCTTTATGGCGATGGCATACTTATTACCATCCTCAATATTGAGAGGCGGCGATATCAGCCAGTCGTCGGCCACGGTGCTTGTGGATGCTATCTGGACTTCACCGTTGTATGTGGCTTCCCAAGTCACTTCATAGTCGTAATCATCGTAACTCTTCACATCGCCGTTGACATTGTAGATATGCCAAGCATTGAAATCTTCGGGATAGTAAGGCACTGAGAGGCCTTTGCCTACCCAGCCGGTGGCGACACGCGGACCAGCCTTAGTAGATTTGCCGTCGGTGTTGTAAATATCCACACGATATTCATACTCACCCGATTCGGTGATTGACTTGTCGGTATAGCTTGTAGTCTCCCCGGGGAGCAAGCCTTCAGTCATTTCTGCAATCTCCACGAAGTCTCCGTTACCGGTGATGTATTTGCGGCTGACTACTGCCTTGGTGATTTCTGCAAGATTGAGTCCTTCCACATTGGTTTCGTTGGGGTTGGTCCAGGCGAGTGAGACTTCCATCACACCATTCTCGGCCACGGTTGCCGTAAGGTCGGTGGCCACACCGGGAAGCACGGGATATGCCTTGAGCGAGATGTCATTGAGCGTAAGTGTCTTGCCCGATGTGGATGCACCCTGACCGTCATATAGGAAACCCATGCGGTACTTGCCGGCCTCGTCAATCTTGAGAATCGCGGAATACTTGTTGTTGTAGTAAGAGGAAGAGAACTCCACCTGCTTGGAGGCAGCGAAAGCAGTCGGGTCCTCGGCATTCGCCTTGACCATGCCCATTGTCAGCGACTTGCCCGACATGCTTGATGCATTACCGTTGAAGCTGATCTCATAATAACCGCTGGAGAGGTCGAACGGTGCGGAAGTCAACTCATCCTTCACATTGGCTTCTGCTCCCTTGCTGAGCGAGAGCTTCGCACCGGAGGTGGAGAGTTCCCATGTGTCGGAGTCTGAGTCGAGGTCGTGCGACTTCCACAGACTGTAATATTTCGGGTCGTCAAACTTGCAGAGGTAGGGGAGGGCCTGGGTGTCGTCGCCTACCCAACCGGAGTAAACCTGTGCCATATCATCCTCGGGAGCATATTCACCAAGATAGGGAACTACGCGATAGGATATCACACCGGTGGTGTCGGGTGTGTCGGTGTAAGTTGCCATCGCGCCTCCGGTGAGGTAGACATCTTCGGTAAGCACGGCAGTGGCGCTCTCAGCATCGCCACGATATATCTCCACCTTCGTGAGCTTGGCAATATCATTGCCGAGCACAGTCTTAGCGGGATTGGTCCATGTGAGCTTCACATTTTCACCCTCCACATCGGCAGTCAGGCCGGAGATGTTGGTGGGATAATCCAAAGCCTCCTCTATCTTGATGCTGTAGATATAATCTCCGTAATAAGTGTCGCCTTCAGTGTCCAGCTCCTGTATGGCGAGGTTATATTCGCCCGGCGTTGTGACGTTGAAATATAGTATGTAGTCGGAGGCTGTGCCGTTGGCGTGAATTGTGCCTATCTTTGTTGCCTCTGAGAAATTATCGGCGCCGTAACCGGAACTGAAGTAGACGTTGGTATTGGTGGCCTTGGATGATGAAGAACTCTTGGCATTGATAATTACACGATAGCCTCCGGCATTCTCAAATTTGAGCGGAGGGGAGACTATCCAGTCATCTTTTTTCTTAGACTGCGGATATTTGTAGAGGTAGTTGTCGGAATAGCTGCTTGCATACAAGTACCAGAACTTACGTTCAGGATAGGAGGAACTTGTGGAAGTAGACTCGGAGTTTTCCGTGTTGAACACAGTGAAGAAAAGCTTAAAGTCATCTTCGGTCATATCCTTGATTCCGGCATCCCATGGAATCGGCATAGCCTGGAGCGGACCGATGTAGGGAGACTTGGCTGCGGCCTTGAGTCCCGCCTTACCATTGGCCGTGACCTGCACCTCATAGTTGTGGAAACCGGGTGTAAGGCCGAGCTCCTCGCTGTCGGTCCAGGTCGTGGCGTCAGCACCGAGGGTAGCCACAGACTCGCCGTCGCGGAATACCTCCACTTTCTCGATTGCCACACCGTCGGCAAAGGGCACACCGTCGTCGTCGGCAGTGGGGAGCGTCCACGACAGCATGGCACTGACCGCCTTGTTTTCGCTGGCAGTGACGGTAAAGCCGCCCGGCGCTCCCGGTGTGAACACATTCTCGCCGATTGCAAACCCGGTGAGACATATATAATACTTGTTCTTGGCCGAATAGGCATAAAACCCGAAATAATAGTCTCCACTCTCTTCGGGAGTGAAGGTCTTGACATCGTGGAGCCAAGTGCTGTTTTTTTGGTCATCATACTTTGATATGACGTTGCCCTCTTTCAACGCTTCCGGGGTGTTTGAGGTATCTGCATACAGGGCGTAACTCTCATTGTCATATCCTGTCTTGTGCCAGAATTTCACTTTGTATTCCTTGCCGGCCTCGAGTGAAATGGCCGGCGAGATATACCAGTCGTCGGCTGCCTCCGAGGTGTTGTAACTGTACTTGACTCCGCTTGGGAATCCTGTGTCGGAATAAGAGTAGGAACTCTCATCGGCTGCCCATGTCTTCGCATCGTCGTTGGCATTTACGGTCTGCCAATCGGTGTCTTTGCAGAGGCCCGAAGAGTAGGGAATCTCCTTTGCCTGTGAGAAGCCAGCCGCGGACATGAGAAGTCCGGCGGCGGCTAATGCAAATCGTTTTAAATTTTTCATCTTTTTAATTATTTATGTCGTATTATCTGTTTTATTTCACGGCGACTTTCACCTGCCTGTCTCCGGCCCGGACGATATATATGCCCGGGGTGACGGATATTGTCTCGCAGGCTGATATGCCATGACGTTGGGCCACTTTGATGCCGGCAATATTGAACACTGTCACTTCAGCGCCCTCCATACCTTTGATGCAGATGCTGCCGTGCGATGCAGTGATGCAGGCTGCTTCGTCGGCAATACCTGTTACGCCCAACAGAAGAATCTTGTTGACCTTCACATTGTCGACCACAAGAAGATTGGTCGATTTCGTGTAGACGGTGTTGAAGAAGAGCTGGATCCAGGGTGAGTCGTTGAAGGTTTCCGGAAGTACCATCAAGATTGGCTGCATGGTGTCGAAGTTGCCCGAGGGGAGCTTGCCTATGGTTACTTCCTCATCGCTGCCATAACCGAGGGCGGTGATGGTCAGTTCGGGAGTGTTGTCGTTGAGCAGCGCGTCAAATTCGAGCGCCACCGAGCCCGGGTCATCGTTGGTGGCGAATGCCGGCATACCCAACCTACCTTTTGAATTGGCCTCGGTGGGCTTGCCTATCAGGGCATTCCCCTCGCCACCATTCACCACGTTCTCAGCCGGCCATACGCTCCAATAGCCTGAGGTTTCCTCGTCTGACTTGTATGTGATCCAAGGTGTATATTGGAAATGGTCAGAGCCATTTTCAAAATCCTCCAGAAGTGCATCGTTGCCGGTGGGGATAGGGTAGGGCGTGCCGAGAAGCACTTCGCCTCCCATCATGTCATCGCCATGTCCGGCCACATTCTCGGCCATCACCACGAGGGTGTGTACCTTCTGGTTTCCGGCATCCACGCTGTATCTGAACGTCGTGACACCGGGGGCGGTGGTGCCGCGAAGTTCCCAAGTCATGTCGTAGAAGCTCTGCACAGCCTCGTAGATTTTATATGTGACGGTGGAGGGGTCCACATATCCTGGGGTGAGGCCTTCGGTGGGGGCATCCCAAGTCATATCCACGCTGAGCATGTCTTCAGAAATTCTGAAGTCGAGGTTCTCCACCATTCCGGGTATTACCACGCCTGTGTAAACCTCAATAGAAGAGGGTGTTCCTTCGGTGTCGCCCACTGATGTCACGACGGAGATGACATTCTGTCCCTGCTTGGTGGCAACGCTGACCACCTGCGTCGAGCCGGGTGCCCCGCTGACCGTTTTGGACTCTTCGCCGATTACGGTTGCGGTGACGGTTGCAACAGTGAGGGGTGCGCCGTCATGTCTCTTTTCGGGCATCTTGAATTTGACGGTGGCTGAAAGACCTCCCTTTTCGGCGGGAGTTGCAGTCAGGTCGGTGACTGCTGCCGGAGAGTCAGCCACTATGCCGGAGCGCTTCACCTTGATGTTGCGCACGCATTGGCCGTTCTCTATGCCGGCCTCCCATTTCATGGAAGTGGCATGGAATGCGATGTAGTATGTCCCGGCTACCGGTACACTGAAAACCTTGGAATATTCTGTATAATCGGTCAAAGCCTCAAACGTGGGCATGATGACCTGGTCCATCTCGTCCGGTATTGGTGATGTGCCTATCCTGACTTCAAGTGTCTCGCGGCCTGTCTGCGCCATCTTGCGCATTGCCTCGAACGACAGTGCGTAAATTGCAGATGCGTCGGGGAAGTTGATAGGAGATAGCACTATCCAGTCGTTGCCTCCATCTTTAGAGAGGCTCCATTGCGACTCCATATATCCGTCGCGGCATTTCCAGCTGTAGCTGTCGCCGTCGAGGTCAAAAGTCTGCATTGTGGCGAACTGTTCGGCTGTGGGGGTGAGGCTTACGGGGAGTTCGAGTGGGTTGCCGACCAGGAGCCTGTTGGAGACGGCCTCAGCCGACGTCTTGTCGCTGCATTTGGCCGACACTGTGGCCTGATGCCATGCGAGTGGCTTGTCGGAGGGTATAATATCGGTCATCGCGTTCGACTTGGTGGTGCCCACTGACACTCCGTCGAGTTTCACCTCGTATTCGAGGTTCGCGAGGTCGATATATCCGCCGTTGACGCCCTCTATTACGGCATCCCACGATACGCCTCCTTCAGTAAGCGTGACATTGGCGGGTGCTACCGGAGTATCCATGCCTATGTAGGCAGTCTCGAATGCCTTTTCGCTTACAATGCCGTTGGCAGAGGCCATTACGGCAAATGTATGGTTGCCTTCCGTGAGCGTCCCGACGTGAGCTGTGACGGATGCCCCGGGGATGCCGGAACCTGTCTTGACGGCATTGTCGTCCACGGTGACTGTCCAGGTGAGCGAGCCGGTGAGGGATGCACCATCCACGTCGGTGGTTGGCAGTGTGAACTGTACATCGCCCGATAGCGCACCTTGGGCAAAGTTGACCGAGGTGAGCTGAGGTGCGGAAGGTTGGCCTCCCACCACCACCTTGTCGGTGGTGAAATATACGCCAAACTGCATCTCATCATTATATTTCTTGACCGACTGGAGGGTCTTGCTGACGGGATTGATGGTGCAGAGTGTGGATGTGTATGATTCCTCGCCCTCATACCGGTTCCAGTAGAAAAGGTTTTCAACCGGCGACCATACGAGCCCGGTGACGTAGTCGTCGCAGACATCCACGTTGAGCGCCATGACGGAAGTCTGTGCGCCGTCGTGGTCCACGGTGACGAGTTGGTGGTCATAGTTCTTCGTTATGCCATATATCTTGCCGTCGGAGGGGTTGTGGCATATCGAGAGGAAGGAGTCATCGCGGGAGGCCGCCTTGACGACGGAGATAGAAGCGGGGTCGGTGGCGGGTGCCTTCATAAATGACACGTTGCCTTCGTTGTCTTTTCCATAACCATATATGGTATTGTCGCCGGGGTCGAGTGTGGCTATTGAGAAGTAAGGGCCGTCGACGCCTATGTCGGTCGACTTCAGCAGCTGCCCGCTCTCGAAGTCTATTTCCTCGTAGATGAAGCCTCGGGTCTGGTAACCATACCGGTCTATGGCATATCCGCAGATTTTGCCATCTTTCAGCCAGCCGGCAATCATCTCATATTTGTTGGGGCATTCCCATTTGTTGATTGCACCTGATTTGGTGAGCTCGTACAGGCCCTCGGCAATATCATAGTCGTCTGAATAGACGAGCATGCCATAAATGGCTGACCCGCCGGCGGTCACCCTTTGCGGAGGCGCCTGTGTGGCGGTGACTGTTTTACTCGCTGCAAGGACTCCCGCAGTGAGGAGGGCTGCCGATGCAAGCGTGAGAATGTAAGATTTCTTCATATCGAGAAGTATTGTAAGGTGATTGATAATGAAGTTGATTTAACTTTCGCAAGTTTGCAACTTGCGAAAAGTTTGGAGTTTGGAGTTTGGAGGTTAGAGGTTAGGGCAAAGCAACTTGCGAAACTTGAATTATTGATTATATTGGAGTCGATGGCTGTCAGCGCACGAGGACCTTGGCTGTCTGCCCCGCGCTTCTCACGAGGTACATGCCGCTGCTCACATCCACATATGAGGGAGAGTCAGTGAGTTGGCCGCTTGCACGGAGCATGCCGTCGGTGGTGTAGACTTCATACTTGCCGCCCGGTGCGCCTTCAATTCTGATAGAGCCTTCGAGGGCACTGACGGAAAAGTGCATCATCCCGTCGGCCATTTCAGAAACCGAAGAGCCAATGTTTGTGCGCAATATGTTGATGTTTCTGAATTTCATGCCATATTGGTCAGTCAAGGAGCAGGCATGTATGCCGATATAACCTTTCATGGGTTGGTTTATGCTGAAGAGTCCGCGATATGTGGTGTAGCCCCAAGCGTCCGGATTGGTGCGTGCTATTACCTTTGTGGTCATCGCTTCGGGGGTAGGTTCATCGCCAAATGCGACTTCGAACAGTTCACCGGCATATCTGCTGTCGGCGGAGATTGCCTCGAGGTTTACCTCATAAAGCACATCCTTGTCGGGGAAGTCTATGGCCGGCATGAATATCCAGTCGTCCATGGGTTCGGTTTCGCTATAGTCCGCCACGAGGCAAACGTCTTCGGGGTCGAAGGTCCAGCCGTATCCGTCGGCATTCACGTCGTCGGTCAGCATTAATGCAACCTGCTTGGCGGTAGGCTCAATCTGCACATCGAGCTGCAACGGTGCCCCCTCCACTATAGGATTGGAAAGTGCTGGTGTTGATGTCTTGCCGTCGGCGATAGCCTCCACCTTTGCCTGGTAGCGGGTGAGAGGGAGTGTGGTGGAAATTGATACCGGTATGCGGGTGTCGGTGGTTGTGGCTTCAAGTATATCGTTGATATATACCTTGTATTTTACCTTCGAGGCATCGATGTATCCTCCATGTTGACCGGTTGTGACTGCATCCCAGGTCACAGATTCTTTAGTGAGCGAAACTCCGGTTGGAGAGGATGGGGTATCTATGCCCACATATACCTCGGTATAGGCCGAAGCTCCTGACTTGCCGTCGCATGATGGGGTGAGTGCTATGTAGTGCATGCCTTCGCTCAGGTCGCTCAGCTCGGCCTTGACTTGTGTGCCGGCTGTGCTGTTCCCCTCGTCAAATTTGTCTCCGTCGAGACGAATCATCCAGCTTACAGGCCCGTTTAGTGCCTCTCCTCCAACAGTATTGGCCGGAAGCGCGAATGTCACTGTGCCGGAGGACTCTCCATCTTTGAAGTCTGTCGATACGGTTATGGCCTCTGCCGGATTGTCAGATGGATATGACTTGTCGGTGTCGATGAGAAACATGAATTGTTCGGAATTTTCAAACTCATCTATCTCGGCAGCTTTCTGCATGTCCGGCTGGATGGTGTATAGGTAGGATACCTCGTTGAGATAGCCGGGGGCCTTGATTGTAGCGTTCCAATAAAGTCGGTCATCGCTCGCAGACCGGCATAAGCCGGAGATGTAGGGCAGCGAGTATTCGGAGAGTTGCATCACCTCGTTCTGTTTACCCTGGGGGGTGATGGTTACGAGCTTGTTGTCGGCGTTGACTCCGTAGAGGGTCTTATCTTTTTCGTCCCAAGTCAGGGCCGAGCAGAGCTGGCGCTCATCTCTCTGGGTAGGGAGGCTCTTGATTTTTTCCATATCGAACGGACGGTCGGCGGGTGAGCGCATGAACCACCAGTCGCCGGCCCCGTCGAACGCGTAGCCGTAAATATGGTTGTCGGAGCTGTTGTAGGCACATATCTCGTAGGCACCATCGGTGATGTCGTTGTCTTCAAATATATATGGGTACCCGGTCTCGAGGTCCATCTCCACATAAATTACGGTGACGAGCTGGCTAAGATAGTAATATGGAATGAAGCCGCATATTCGGCCATTGCGTAGCCAGCCTGACTGGAGACTCATTGTGGCATCCTGATAGATGGGGTCAGCCCATGTCATGCTGTATCCGGGCAGCGTGAAGTTATAGAGACCGGCCACGAAGTCCTCGGCCTCTGAATATCCCATGTAGCCATAGAGCGAGGAGGCACCGGACGATTGCCCCGCGGGCATCGGTGTCGCGGCTTGCGTGGCGACGGCCGAAAGCATAAGGCCCGTGAGCAGGGATGTAAATTTTCTTGGCATAATTAAATTGATAAGATTGATTGTACCTAAGTGTGCGTATATAAGTCGAGGTGTGAGTATACAGATGTATATATGGATGTCAAAGGTGTCTTGTGCTCGCTTGTAAGGTGAATTGACACCATGATGTTGCAAATATAATTAAAAATCTAAACAATTGTCAATATCTATAAAATATTTATAGAAAATTTGCAACTTGTTGCTTTTGGTAAAATTTTGCAAATAGAAATTGTATTCGATTTTGAAGTGTGAGCTTTCCTGATAATTGGGGTGTAACTTGGAAAAAAGACAAAAAGAGAGGGGTTC
>CAJTYC010000001.1:0-44728 GCA_910584185.1 uncultured Muribaculaceae bacterium | reverse complement strand
TATGGCTGCACCCCTCGATATATTTAGCTGAGTCAACTTGTCACTTCACGAGGACTTTCTTGCCTCCTATTATGTAGAGGCCGGCGGGTAGCTGCGTGGCATTGTTGTCGCCGGTGATTGTGGTGACGTATTGGCCGGAGATTGTGAAGATGTGCACCTTGGTGTCGGCGGCTCCATCGGTCAGGTCGGTCACGGAGGCCGGCATCACTCCGACGAGGGTGTATATGTTCCACTTAGCATTTTCCTGGAACATGGCGAGCTTCCCGTTGGGCACTTTCACCACGAGGTCTTTCGGATTGTCGAGAGTGGGGAGTCCGTTGGTTGAGATGGCGGGCACGGCGTCGCCGTCAAATTCCGACCAGTCAATCTCGCGGAGGCTCTCGCAGCGGTCGAAGCACTCGGTGCTGATCTTGAACTCAGCGGGGAGCTTGACATTGGCCAGCGATGTGCAGTTGTAGAATGCGTCGTTGGTGGCAGTGAGCTGGCTGCATCCGGAGAGGTCTATCTCCTTGAGCGAGGAGCATCCTTGGAATGCCTGCTTGAATGAGCCGAAGTTGGCTGCCTGGTTGGCTGCCGGCATGATGAACGACTCGAGGGCCGTGAAGTTCTGGAACACACCCTTGTCTGATGAGCCGAACAGGCCGGGCACCGGCATCACGAGGTTAGTGACGGCCTCGATGCTTGCTGCCGAGGCGTCCACGGTGAGCAGTGTCTTGTTGGATGCTGTGACGGATGCGCCGGTGCCGAGGGCTGAGGCGAGGGCCTTGAACTTGTCGGCGTTCCACGTGCCGGTGAGCACGATGTGGAGTGCGTCGGCGAGGTCGGCGGGTATCTCGTCACCGTCGATAGTGTATGTGCCGGGGGCTGCCGCCGCCTGGATGTTGAAGCCGCTCCAGTAAGTGTCGGTGCTGAACGATTCGTAAGCCGCCTGGGGCACTATGATGGTGATCTCCTTCTTCTGCGAGGGCACGAAGTCGAGTCCGTAGAAGGGCTCATAGTTGTCGCTGATTTCCACAGCGGGAGCTTCTGTGCCCGAGTAGAGGTGCCAGTCTATGAGCTTGAGATTGTCGCAGCCGCCGAAGCACCTGTCGGATATCACGAAATCGGCGGGAAGCACGATTGAGGAGAGCCCGGAGTTCTGGAATGCCATCTCGCTTTCGGTCACTCCGGCCCACGATGAGAGGTCGAGCATCGTCACCGCCTTGCAGTTCTGGAAGGCCTGGTTGATGTTGGTAACGTTCACGAGCGCCGACACGTCGGGGTTTGTGAGTGCCTTGTCATTGAGGAAGGCATTGTCGAGGTTGACGATGTTGGCGGCTGTCTCGTTAGTGGGGAACAGCACTGTCTCGAGCGCGGAGCAATTGCGGAAGATTGTGTATAGCGAGGTGCCTTCGCCCATCTCGGCGCGGGTCATGTCTACGGTCCTTAGGCTCGTGTTGTAGTTGAATCCCATTATGCCCTGGCCGTTGCCGATTGGTGCGATGAGTTTGAGCAGGTCGCTTGTGGCCCATGCGCCGATTAGGGTGATTTTATCTACAGCCGAAAGGTTGGCCGGGATATTGTCGGCGGTGATTTCCACTCCCGGGTCGACCGGAGCCTGGCCCTCCGCCACGGCTATCGGGGTGGTGTAATAGATGTTGAGCATATTCTCGGCCAGGGAGTTGCCGAGCTGTCCCCAGGCGTTGGAGCCCCAGCCTTGGAGCAGGCCCTCGCCGTCGAGCGCCACGGCGAATGTGGCGCCGGCGCTCAGCATGTCGATCTGCACGGGTTCCTCAAACTGCACTTTCTGCGGGGTGGCGTAAAGCACGCGGTTGCTCACGTCGCCAAACTCGGAGCCGGTGCCGTTGCCGAGGCAGCCCTGGTAATTCCAACCCCATGAATATACGCCCGAGGGGGTCTCGCCCTCGCCTGTCGCCACAGCGCGGAAATGTTCGGAGCCTGTGATGGAGAACACCTTGCCTGTGATGGCCTCGATCTTGGTGGGGACGCTGACGGTGGTCAGCTCGGCGTTGCCGATGCCGAGCTTGTTGTCGTCATTCTCGCCCCAGGCCCAGAGGGTGCCGTCGGTCTTGATGGCATATGTGGAGTTGTTGATTGCGGTGACGCTCTTCCAGTCGGCGGGTTCGGAGACCTTCACGAAGGTCTTCTTGAAGCCGGTGTTGTCGCCGAGGGCGCCGTTGTTGGCCTCACCGGCGCCCCATATGGAGCCGTCGGACTTCATGGCCACGGTGTGGTTGCGGCCTAAAGATACCGACACCCAGTCGGTGTCGGAGCCCACCTGTACGGGCACGGAGCGGGTGTTGTAGTCGCCCAGTCCGAGGGAGCCGAGCTCATTCTTACCCCAGCCCCAGAGGGTGCCGTCGGTCTTGATGGCCATGGCCTCGTAGTTGTCGCCGTTGTTGGAGGTGGCCACATATTTCCAGTCGGTGTCGGTGCCTATCTGCACCGGCGTGAGCTGTGCCTGCGAGGAGCCTGTGCCGAGCACGCCCCCTTCGGCGGTGCCTACCGACCACATCGTGCCGTCGCTCTTGATGAAGAAAGCGCGCCCGCTGCCGCCGGCTGCAAACACCCAGTCGGTGTCGGTGCCCACCTGTGTGGGTGTCGACACCTTGGCCGGTGTCTTTGAGCCGTTACCGAGCTCACCGTATTCAGCCGAACCCCATGCCCACAGTGTGCCGTCTGTCTTGATGGCGTAGGTCTGCGATTGGCCGGCCGACAAATATTTCCAAACTCCGGCCTCTGCCTGTGGCATACAGGCGGAGAGGGCTATGGCGGCAGCCATGATTGCTTTGGTAGTTGTCTTCATATGCTTTATAATTAAAGGGTTATTTTACAAATTTGCATGTCTGCCCATCGGTGGCGGTCACCACGTACACCCCCGGAGCAAGAGCCGATATGTTGAAAATCGCACCACCGTTGGCTGCCTTGGCCCTTGTGCGAGATGTGCCGTCGAGGCCTGTCACAGACACTATGCCGTCAGCCACACCTTTGACTATCAGGTTGTCACCCTCGCGCTCCAGGTTCATGGCACGAGATGTGGCTGTATGGATTTCCCCTATGCCCGATAAGTCGGTCTCCGCGCCTCGCACCATGGGGCAGATCCAGAAGTTGTAGCTCTTGAAATTGCCGGAGGGGGCCATGGAGCTGCCGCCGTAGACCGACACCGGGCGAAGGTAGTCGCCCTCGCCGTCGAGACGCACGAATGAATTGTGGGCCAAGGCGTTGTTGTATTGATCCATGTCGAGCTCGCGGGACGGCATCACATCGGTGGCGAGCACAAGGTCTTCCGCCATGTCGGCATCCTGCGAATAGGAGAACCCTTCCACGGCGAAAAAGAGGTAGGGGAAGCCTTCGCAATGCAGCTTCGTGGCGAAGTCTATGTTGTACACCGCGAATTGCTTTGAGGGGAGCCACACGCCGTCGTCGGAGGTCTTGGCGGAGTTGGCGGGCACGTTGTCGCCCTCCAGGGCCCCTAATGCCCCGAACTGGCCGATCATGGAGAAGTCATCCTCTCCGAGATAAGGGAGAAACACCCGGGTCATCATCTGCGTGCTGGCCGGCATCTCGCCCGGCTTCTTGGCAAGATAGATGTTCACACCGTCGACATACATGTCGGGCGAGGAGAAGCGGTAGAAGTTGCCCACACCGGCTATGTTGACGCGGTTGGTGCCGCCGAGGTAGCCGTTGCCGCCGTTGAATGGGGCATAGCCGAGCCCGTAGGTCTCGCCCCATTTGCGAGTGTCGGAATGGCAGAGCTCCGCCGTGCCTCCCACCTTGATCTTCAGGTCGTGGGAGAATGTCTCGTCGCCGCGTGTGAGCGTCGGGAAGTCGAACGTGCCCACCCTGTCGTATATCACGGCCACCGAGCCATTCACCACCTCCTTATAGTCGGTGCCGGGCACCACCCAGGCGAAGTCGTCGGTATCGCCGGCAGAGGTGTTCTTGTACATCACCACCGAGCCCTTGGGCACCCAGATGTAGGCGCCGTCGTTCACGGGGTTGTTGGTCACATAATTGGCAGCCGGAAAGGGTATGCCATCTTCTGCTTCGATTGTGCCGTAATAGGAGAGTGTGGCCGGCAGCTCATAAGATAGCTGGGCCGACATTGCGCCGGCCGTGGCCAACGCCATACTTGTTAACCAAAATTTTTTCATACAGGTCATGAATTATGTGTGTGAAGACATAACGGTGACGAACGATGCTCGTCCGCGGGGGTGTCTGTCACCGCCCGAGACATCCTTCGCCAACAAATTTAGAAAGAAAAAATGGCCAAATGATTAATAAATGTTACCGTTTTGGCCGTTTTGCTGTTTTTTATTGCGGATTTTCGATAAATACTGGGGTGAAACGCCGATGTATGATGCTATGGTCTTGAGCGAGACGTTTCGGATTATTTCGGGACGGTTTTTCTCCAGGGCCTCGTATTGCTCTTTCACGGTGCCCCGTATGCGGCTGTCTTTCAGTTCGTAATAGTAAAGTTGGTTTTGCACGCAGTTGAGATGCCAGAGAGCGAAGGGGTGGGAGCTTCGTGTCATGCTGTCGAAGTCTTCCTTTGTGAATCGGAGCACCTTGGAGCGGCAGCAGGCTTCGTAGTAGACATGAGAGGGCCGCCCTCCATAATAACTCAAATAATGTATTGATATTGTGGGCGGGAACCCGAAACCTTTGGTCACCTCCTTGTCGCCGTTCCAGTACCATTGGCGGGTGAGTCCGTCCACAAGGATGTATATGTGTGTGTCGATCTCGTCGGCGCCGCCGAGCAACTCGCCGCGCTCGTACTGACAGACTTCCCCCATGGAGAGGAATTCCATCAGTATGCTTCTGTCGAGCTTGTCGTATTCGTAGTCTTCCTCGATAAGCCGGCAGAGACGTTCGAGTTCGTCGGTCTTAAGTTTCTTCACTATCTTCATCGGCGTGACGGTATGGTCATTCAATTATTATCCAGTCGTCGAGTGTGCGCGTCTCACTCGAAAAGTTGGCTCCGATTTTTACAATCTTCTTGCCTTTGCATTGAAATGGAAGCGCATATCCTTTCCTGTCTATCTGTTCAAGTGCTTCTTGTGCCGATTTGTCAATCTTGAGCTCCATGATGTAAACATAGTCGGCATTCTCAATCAGCAAGTCTATTCTTCCTGATGATGTCCTGTATTCTACGTGGGTGTAGAATCCAAGGAGTTTCATCAGGATATATATCACGTCTTGATAATGTTGTTCAAGATTGTTCAATCCGAAGGAGTCATAAGGGAAATCTGCAAAGAAACTTTGCAGCCTCAGCATGAACTGTCCGATATTGCCTTCCCGCGCGTCATCAACGAAGTTGCGGACTGAAAACTGGGTATCCTCTTGCTGTGTGCCGGCGTAAGCGGAGAGCAAACCCTCATAGAAGCCACGTTCCACCTCGAGGTTCGGGAAGCCGAGCTTCACCATATCGAACTCCGCGTCATAGGCCTTTATGGTGAGATAACCGCTTTGATAAAGCACCGAGGCATGGTTCCTGAGGTCGAACGACACATCAGAGAGTGACCTCACGCTGACCTCAAGCCTGTCGAGTTTCCGTAACGGCAACTTGCCCTTGGTGACCAACTTCATAAGGAAGGTCGGGGTGCCGGTGCGGAACCAATAGTCATTGATGCGCTTTTCAGACAGTGCGCACAGCAAACTGAATGGATTGTATATGTCGGGACTGTTTTCCACCACGAAGTGGTAGCCGTCATAATTAACCTTAAGGCTGTCATAGGCCTCCTCTACGGTAATGCCCCTGGCTTTTGCGAAGTCATGCACGCCCGTGTCAAGGTATTGATGCAGCTCCTTTTCTGTCACACCGCATAGCCCGGCAAACTGTTCGCTCATCGAGATATCGCGCAGATTGTTAAGGTCGCTGAATATGCTCAGGTGCCCGAACCTCGTGACGCCCGTGAGCATGGCGAATCTGATGTGTCGGTCTTGGGCCTTGAGATTGCCGTATATGCCGCGCAGCACATCGCGTATTTTCTTCTGCAATGGCTCATTATCTACGGTCTCGAGCAGGGCCTTGTCATACTCGTCTACAAGAATCACGACTTTGTGGCCGGTCCTCTCGAAGGCGCAACTTATGATGTTGCCGAACCTCGGCCCGAATGCGTTCGGCGACAAAGGCGTGATGCCATACGCCCGCTCAAAACCATGAAACAGCGCATCCATCTGGCTGATGAAATCGTCGTAGGAGCTGTAACTGCTGCCGCTGAAGTCAAGCCGAAGCACCGGGTGGACCTCCCAGTCTTGTTCGAGACGCGATATTGCCAGCCCGTCAAACAGCTCTTTATCGCCGTTGAAGTAAGATTCGATGGTCGATAGGAGCAGGGACTTGCCGAATCGTCTCGGACGACTCAGAAATACATGTTTCGTCTCCGTGACAAGCTGATAGACATATTCAGTCTTGTCTACATAAGCGAACCCTCTCTCACGGATCTCGGAGAAAGTCTGCATTCCGATGGGATATTTCAGATTGTGCATGGCATGAATATGTTGGAGATGGGTGGAGGATATGATGCCCATGGATTTTCCTACAAATATAATACTAATTTGGCGATATTTCCAAAATATTTTTTGAGTGTCGAGATGTTTTGCGCATACATCTTGCCTTATCTCCTGTTTTTTGCCTGACTTTGCCTACCCCAAGGGAGCTTGTCAAACTTGTCGTGAATAATATTGGCTAATAGTCGGAGATTTTGGCAAAAATTTGTTATTTTTGCATTCAGAAACCTAAATACATATACAGAAACCTAAATACATATACAGATATGAGCCATGTCAAGTCAATAGGCATACTTACGTCGGGAGGTGATGCTCCGGGCATGAATGCCGCTATACGCGCCGTGACCCGTGCAGGCATTTACGCCGGCCTTAAGGTTTACGGTATTTACCGTGGTTATCGCGGTCTTATCTTTGATGAGATTGAGGAGTTCTCGACACAGAATGTGTCGAACATTATACAGCGCGGTGGCACGATCCTCAAGACTGCGCGTTGCAAGGAGTTCCAGACTCCGGAGGGTCGCCAGTGTGCCTATGATGTGCTTCGCCGTCATGGCATTGATGCCCTTGTGGTGATCGGTGGTGACGGTTCGCTCACCGGCGCCCGCATATTCGCCAATGAGTTCCAGTTTCCGATCGTAGGCCTTCCGGGCACTATCGACAATGACCTCTATGGCACTGACACGACTATCGGATATGACACTGCGCTCAATACGATCATGGAGTGTGTCGACAAGATTCGCGACACGGCCACGAGCCACGAGCGTCTGTTCTTCATAGAGGTGATGGGTCGCGATGCCGGCTTTTTGGCTCTCAACGGTGCCATAGCTGCCGGGGCTGAGGCTGCCATAATACCCGAAATCAGCACTCAGGTGGACCAGCTCGCGGAGCTCATCAAGCATGGCTTCCGCAAGTCGAAGAACTCGTCGATTGTGCTTGTGGCGGAGTCTCCCATCACGGGCGGGGCCATGGGCCTGGCGCAGCGTGTGGAGGAGGAGTATCCCGGTTATGATGTGCGCGTGTCTATTCTCGGTCACCTGCAGCGTGGCGGTTCGCCGTCGGCTCACGACCGTATACTCGCTTCGCGTATGGGCTCGGCGGCTATCGACGCTATCCTTGATGACCAGCGCAATGTGATGATTGGCATAAAGAACGACGAGATTGTCTATGTGCCCTTCACAAAGGCCATAAAGAACGACAAGCCCATCAATCAGGAACTGATGTCTACGCTTCGCCGCCTCTCCATCTGATGTAGGAGTAATGCCCCGTCTCACAAAAAATGTCGGAACTTAAGGAAGCGGCATCGCAAATTGCATAATAGCAATCATGTATCGCCATAATATAAAGGCAGATTCGCACCATGCGAATCTGCCTTTAATGGTTTCATTGCATCCGTAAATCCATGAATTGCATTTTCCAACATACACTTTTCGTGCAAAATTGTATCTTCCAACATACACTTTCGATACAAAACTGTATTTTCAAAAATACAATTTTGGTGCAAGATTGAATCTTCCAATATACAATTTTGGTATAAAATTTGTATCATATTATGCTTCTGTTATTGTCCAGCCGAACTCGCGGAATACGTGGTTGCGGAAATTCTCAAAATTTTCGCCCCACTCGGTGCTGACGGTGAATTTGGTGCCGTCGCCGGCTGTCAGTATGTCGGAGGGGTCAAGAAACCAACGGTTGTATTCCGACTTGTTGCGTTTGCTCCGTTCTTCGATGTCGGCAATGGTGGCTACTACTCCATAACTGCCCTGCAATTTCTTGGGAAAGAAGTCGGCGATTTCCTTGAAGGTGGCGTTGGGCAATTCCTTCAGAAGATTGCGTACTGCATTCCAAACCGTGCGATTCTTCCATGTGGGTTCGCATCCATTGAGAGAATACCTTGTGCGTTTGCCTTTTGGACGGTCGGCAGGCTGCGGTTCTGGAAGATTGGCATCCAGTTCTATTTCAAGGGGTATGTTGAGCATCCGGGCAACTCCTTTGATACATGCAATGGCACGCGGGTTTGTCATATTGACATATATCGCAGAGCCTCGATCATAGTGCGTCGTGCGGTGGTGTGTTTAATCACCTTGCCGTCGGCGAACTTCACAGTGAAGCCTATGCTTCTGCTTCGCTTAGAGCCGCCATCATCCGTGTTTTCATCTTCGTCGGCCTCCTCATCATCCGTGTCAGAAAGATTCTTGACGCACTGAAAGGTCTCGGAAAAATCAATGTTAGATGAAGCGCCTACGCGAGACAGTTTGCCACCTACATATTCGGCGGCAAGAGTCACAGTACCCTCGGTTGCGGTTTCAATGTCGGAGGGCATACTTCCGGCAACGATTTCGAGGGTAGTGTAAAGAGATTCCTTTTCAGCCTGAACAATCGCTTCAGCCAAAGCTTCAGGTATCGCGCTGCCCCACATAGAGAAGGCTTCGCGCTGCTTATAGAGTTCTTGCAGTTTATCCATGATTGTCATATTCTTCGCGTGTAATGGTGGTTTCGGGGTCAACAATCAGCACCTCTTCGTAGGTTAGGTTGTAGAGATGGTATACGATGATGTCAATTTGTTGTTGAATAGCTTCGCTAAATGAGATTTGTAAGCAATCAACATAAGTCTTCAGCTCATTTTGAATATCGGTAGAAGCAGTAGGGATAGGTATATTTCGTAAATGCTCTGGATAAATGTGGTAATCGTCACCTCTCTGTAGTGACAAGAGATATACCGCATATTTTGAATTGAGTATGGCAAGGAGATATTCTAGCGATACACTGTTAGACAAACTCTCCATCGAATCGCGATTCAAGGATGAATATCTCTTAATACTTGCGCTGATACTTTTGTTCTCAATGGAGTATAAGTCTGACCACCTAATGGCCATAAAAGTAGAATCACTCAACAAGTAATACGTGTCTTTATCTAATACAACTTGAAGTTTACCAAGACGATTAAATATCAATTTCGGTCTTTCATATAGTTCCCTAAAAGTTGGTCTTCTTAATTGATTGGGACATCGATCTGTATCATATTCAAGATAACGTACCCTTTTAACGTGATACATTTCAAAATCTTTGGCTTCTATATATTTGCGCGAGTGAACATTATCGTAGAAATCGCTGATAAGGTCATCTTTTTTAAACATGCCCTTCGCTACTTTTTCATCAGCGTTTAGTACCATACCAACACTAATATAACAATAGTCACCAAGTACATTCATTTCTGTATGGATATTCGCATTTCTTTCTTGATTGGAGAGATTCCAAACAAGTTTCTTTTTATCTTGAATTAACTTGGCAACAGGCTGAACAAACGATTTCTTTATTTCTTTTTTATTGAAGATTTCAAAAATTATAGTTTCTGTGGTCTTTCCTGAGTTAGATGCAAATAAAACTAAATTTGAGACTGTAGCATTCTCAAAAACTTTGGTGCCATTTAAGTTCGCGATTTCAAAGATATTGTAGGACTTAAGAGCCCATTCTCTGAATTTCATACCATAAGTTTGGTTTGAAAGGGGAAAGGGGACAATCATTGAAAAACAACCGTCCTTTGCCAGCAACCTCATACCTCTTTCCATAAAAGGAATATATAAATCCCATTTTTGATAGAGGGTAGTATATTTATTACATTCCACCAATCTTGAACGTTGCTCATTTAAAATAGGATCAGCAATTTGTACAGGAGCACTAACATACGGAGGGTTGCCGATAACGATATCGAAGCCATCTTTAACACCGAACATCCAGTCGGGGTCGAAGAATGGGGAGGATACGTTTTGGTCGTATGGATTCCAGTCTGTGAGCTGACGGGCAAGGGCGAGAGTTGAGGCTCGTCCAGATTCGGCTGTTTCACGCAATTTTTTGATTTCTGATCTGATAAGATTGACATGATTTGTGAGAGTGCGAAGTTCGCGGTCGCGACTGCTCTCACGGCGGGTGGTAGTTACGTTACCAAACAGGTCTTTTTCTTCAACGACAACGACATTGTCGGGAAGATTATCTTTGGCGAATTGCAGCTTGGACTCAGCCTCGGCAAGAAGGAGTTCGTTCTGCTCTATCTTTTGCTGGCGTTCGTCGGTGAAGTTATCGGCAGAGAGTTGTGCAATTTGTTCACGAAGACGAGCGTCGCGTTCGAGGTATCGCTTCTTGCTGTTAGAAGAAGTAGCAACAAACAAATTGTGCCGTACTTGCCGCAAGTCATCTATGAGGTGTTTTATTTCTTCATCCTCAAAGAGGAGGTGGGCGTCATCAGCATTTGAGAGCATGACGAGAGTATTAGCCGTGACGAACTTCATTTCAAGGTTAGGCAGCGGGCGCACACCGAAATTATCGGTGGGGTTGTCCGTAGGCTTTTGTTCACAAAGCAAAGAAATGAAGAAGCGCAAACGGGATATTTGCACTGCAATACATTGGATGTCTACGCCGTAGATGCAGTTTTCAATAAGATAAAGTTTTCGCGCATAGTCGGGATATGCAACCGACATATTGAAAACCTCCTGTATATCAGCCTTGGTGGCCTCTTGGTTTTCATCGTCAAGGTGCGAAGCTTTTTGTACATCGGTCATAGCACGCGACATCACGGTGTCTTCCCAATAGCGATTGCCAGCATCTACTCTTGAGAGAAGGTGTGACAATTGCTGCAACGCGCCCATAGGGAATGCGCCCGAACCGCAAGCAGGGTCGAGAATACGGCAGTTGAAAACGGCCTCAACCAATTTGCGGCGTTGATCATCTGTGAGGTCAATGTCGACATCTTGGTCATAGCCGAGCATTAAGCGAACCTTATCTTCCGGCACGGAAGGAACTGTGCGGTTGAGATAGGCTACAATAGATTCGTTGACCATGTATTGCACTATCGGTCGAGGGGTATAGTAAGAGCCGGTTGATTTTCGGGCAGTCTTTTTGGTTTCAGGATTGAAGGCTGCAAGAAGCTGCTCAAACACTTTGCCAAGAAGTTCGGGGTCGAGGGCCACGTCAACGTCAAGAGGCGTGTTTTCCTCAATCGTGAAGTGATAGCGGCTAAGAATATTGATGAGGCCGTGAACTCTTACCTCTCGATATTTACGCAGGTCAGACTCCTTTTGGTTTTCCGAGAGGTCAAGGTAGGAATCGGTTAGGTCAACAATTTCTTCATTCGTGAAAAACAGTCTGTTGGGCACTTTCGCTTGTCGCTTATTATTGCGGCTAAAGCCGTCCCAATAATAAGTTTTCCCTTTCCTACGCTTATTATCAAGACACTCAAATAGAGAGTTGTTCATGTATGGAACATGGGAGAATAAACTCAAGACATTCTCATTTACGACACGGCGAGAGTTTTCTGGATTTTGAGAATCCCACCATATAAAATCCTGCTCAAAGCGGTATAAAGTGCGCACGTCTTGATTGGATCGATTTTTTGACCATCCCTCATCAAAAGCAAATGCTCTTTCGCCAATCTTTCTATTGAGTGTGGCGAAGAAAAGATTTTGCAATATGGCGCGATAATATTGAGAGGATGTGTCGCTCTCGGCATCAAAATCTTTTAAGATGTCATGCAGTTTATTGGAATCGAAGATTCTGGTAGGAACAAGCCCCTTTTGTTTCAAGAACCAAACGAATACAAGTCGAGTTATAAGACGAATGACGTTTTCAGGATTATACTTATCATCGTCATTATCGTCATTGATATCGTTGGGGAACGAAACATTTTTGATAGCCCAAAAGAACCAGTTTTGTAATTCTACATAGAAACGGTCGGTGAGAGTGTCGTTATTGAAAACTTTAAGCCATCGGTCATATAGACTGTCGAAAGTGGTCAAGCCGGTGGCTTTCATATCTTCGAGGATATCTAAATGACCTCGATGTGGATGCTTAAAGTTGATATCTCTTAGGAGGGAAACTATTCCCGGTTTTTCACCCGAGTGCCCGGCCTGTTTATAGGCGGTGCGTTCGCATATAGAGAGGGATATATAGTCACCATAGCGCACAATGAGAGCGACAGGGGCGGCTTTGGAGGCACGGTTAAAAGCTCGGTTGAGTGCGGCTATTTCTGTGCGGCTGATTTTCTCATTTGGGAAAATATCAACTGCAAACACGAACATGCCTTGGTAGCCGTCGGTGACTCGTTGCTGTTCTTCAGCTAATTCGGTTCCCTCATCCTCGCCTCGAAGGGTCTTGTCGTCAATGGTGCCGACGAAATAGCATTCAGCTACCTTTGGAAAAATATCCCGTACAGATTTTGTCGCTTCGGGGAGCACCGCTGATATAGGCAGTGGCGAATCCGAGGCATTATTGATTTTTAAGCCAAGCGACTCAAATAGTGCTATTGACCCTTGCAGAACGTTGCCGTTTTGAAACGTATTTAATTGTACCATAGTCTACTTCGTTATGTATTCCCAACAGATGAGGTCGATGTTGTCAGGGTTGAATTTCTTTTCGAGTTTGGATTCCTTAGTTTTCTTCGCAGCTCGGAAGTCGCCAGAGAAGAGGTCTTGTACGAGAGAAAGATTTTCACGAGGCACTTGCTCCGAGATCCATGCCTCCATGATTGTCTTCAATCTCTCGATAGCCGCGAGGTCGCCACGGTCAATTGCAGAGGGCACATTTCTTACCTTTTTAAGATTGGCGCGGAGTATAGCGAGGATTTCCTGTCGGTTGAACGTTTTGACGGTTTCGACGCGCTCTGAGTTGACGGGACGGAGCACGAGCCAAAACTCGTTATACTTATGTTCGGTGACCCCGACCGGTTTATGTGGGGATGCGACGAGGGCGACAATGCTCTCAGGCACATTCTCAAAGAGGTTGTCAACCGTCTTGAAGCCCGAATAGCATCCATTGGGCATGCGGCTGAGTTCATCACCCTTGTCGCCGAGGTAGTCGAGAAGGTCTTGGCGGAAATTCTCGAATGAAAGGTCCTGAAGACCAAAACTCTTGTCAGACTCCTCGGCTTCATCAACCGATGTTTGGAGTTGTGCGAGCAATTTTTGGTCGTTGCGGTCAATTATGGGATTGTCGGCAAGCTGCTTTTCAAGTTCTTCGGTTACGGCCATCGTTTCAGTGCCGACGAGAGCCATGGTGGCCATTCGGTCGTTGATTCGGTTGGCGAGGCTTAGATATTCGTCGTAATTTTTGGCAGGCCAAAAGTTGACGCAGTCGATCGAAGCGTTGGGCGAGCCGATACGGTCAATACGGCCAACGCGCTGGATGATGCGCACCGGGTTCCAGTGTATATCGTAATTGATTACCGTCTGCGCATCCTGGAGGTTCTGACCCTCGGAGAGACAGTCGGTGGCGATAAGCACGTTGACCGGCTCATTGAGAAGTTGGCGACAACGAATGGCCAAATCGTGGTCGGATTCTGCTATGATTTTCTTCCACTCGGCAAACTTGACGTTCCATTTATTGTTGGAACGGTCGAAATGCGGATCGTCAATCGGGAAATATGCGTGATAGACCGGTGCCCAATCAAACTCCTTGTACATCTTGCTTTCCGGGGCGAAACGCATAAGGGTGGATTGGAAGTTGGCTTCACGTTGACCTTGGAACACTGCGCCCTCACCATCCACGTGGGCCACGCGTCCGGGAAACAGAGGTTCAAGCTGCTCGTGGAGATACCGCGCGGTGTCGGCAAATGCAGTGAAAATGAGGACTTTCTTGTGAGAACGGTTCACCTTGTCGCTGACATATTCTTTAAGACGTTCAAGTTTCTCATCTTTGATTTGACCGGCATAGAATTGGTCGTGGTGCATCTGCATATTTTCTACGAATACACGGAGAAGCTTCACGTCTTTTTCGATATCGCGACGGAAAGCGTTAATGTCAACAATTTCGGAGAGCGCGACGGGATTCTTTTTGCCAAGTGCGAAATCGTCCTCATTTTCTTCGGGAAAATCGTCATCAAGTTCGTTGTCCTCGCGATATTTGATGAAGCGGTCAATTTTCTCCAAAGCGTGTTCGTGGTGGGCAAGCACCTTTTCGACGGTAGATTTGCAAGCTACCCACGAGCTTTCAAGGCGCTTGAGGAAAAGAATCATCATCATACGCACAAGGAAACGGTCGCGCACGGCAGGGTCTCCGAAGCCGCCGCCACCGTTGCGCTGTGTGTAGGCATTGGGTTTATAAGCCGAAAGCATGGGTGCGAGCAGTGCGTTGTAGATTTCATCAAACGAATTGAGGTTGCCGAGCTTCTGAATGCCGAGATATTCGTTAATCGGTTTATTCTTCACCGGGAAACCGAGCGACTTGCCCTCCGACTTCTCAATCATCTTACGGGTACGGGCGACCACAAGGCGGTCGGTGAGATTGAAAAACTTATCGGGAAGCTTGGCGATAAGGTCACGGATGGTGCGGTTTTCATCCACGCTCCATTCGTTGAGAATCTTTTGGGCTGTCTTGAATAAGTCCGAAAGCGAGGGTATGCCAAAAGCCTCGCCGGAGAATCCATCGTCGCGTCCCCTGACAAAAAGTTTGAACTGGTTGCGAACATCGTTGATGTTTGTATTTATCGGTGTGGCGGAGAGTTCAAGCACCTTGATATCGGCTTTGCTTGATTCGCGGAGCAGTTGTTCAATGAGATATTGGTAGCGGCCTGACTTGTCGTTTCGCAGATTGTGGCTCTCGTCAATTACAATGAGTAATTTCGGTCGGGCTTGGAGCCAATCAAGTTTTGCCGTTTCGTAGCGGTCTTGCAAGCGGGTGTCTTGCAGGTCGGTATGAAAGCGGACTTCATAGTCGAAAGCGTCTCTCTCAAATCTGGAGCCTCGCTTGTAACGATATTGCTGCCAGTTTTCCTCGAGCTTCTTGGGGCAGAGAAGTACGGTGTCGTAGCCCTCATTCTGGAAATATTTCATTACCGCCAAAGCGGAGAATGTCTTTCCGAGACCTACGGCATCGGCAAGTATTGCACCGTCATATTTTATGAGCATCTGAATCAATGACTTCACCCCTTTCCTCTGATAATCGAAAAGGGTGTTCCATATCACAGTCTCTTCAAGACGGACTATGCGTTTGTCGGTAGAATCGTGCATTGAGGCTTCAATGTCGTTATTGAAAAGCTCGTAGAGAATTTTGTAGTAAATATCTTTCGGAGTATAATCGCGATAAATATTCTGAATGAGGTCAATAAAATATTGCTTCACCTCTTTCTTTACATTTTTGCCATCCTCCCTGACGGTAACCTTTTCAAGGGCATCGTGAGCCCAAGTGCGTTCAAACCATTCAAGCAACTTCCCGAAATTACCTTGACCACTTCCGGTCTCGGCTATATTCAGTTCTATGTTGCTGCCCGGATTGGTGCCTAAACCTGACTCAGTAAGATTGGAACTGCCATTTATATAGTAGCAATTACGCTCGTCGGCATCTTCGTAAATGTATGCCTTGGCGTGGCAGAAATTACTGTCAATTAAGCGGACCGATACATTGTCTTGCTTCAGGAACTCAATTGCTTTCTTGGCTGAGACATTAAGCTGAAATCCTTGGGTGATGCTTGTGTCGCCGCTTATGATATTGATAACACGTTCCTGTAATTCGGAGTTTCCTGCAATTTCACCGAGAATGAGTCGGAATTTCTTCGGTTCTTTCTCGAATTTCTTTAGAAGGCATAGGGCGGAAATAGTAAAGAACCCGGTAACGATGTTAAGGTTGCCGTCTTGAGTGTACCTGTGAATATAGGCCCAAACTGATTTTATGGTGGAGCGAGGCTCGGTTATGGTTTTGTTATCAATAATCATATATTCACATGGCCGTAGGCTCTGACGGATATATGATGTTGATAAATAAAAAAAGCGGGAGCCTTATCATTACTCGTCCCGCAACTCGTAGCCTTCGAACTTGCTTTAATCGTCAGAACGAGCAACTTCGACTCCACGCCTATATGCAGATACCCCAAACCCATTTCAAGCATGTGCCTGAAATGAGCCCGGATAGGTATATACATACCCGTGGCGTCTATCGTTGCTATGCTCTTTGACGATTGATGGAGTGTTCGAAGTTCCGAGTTGCCAAGAACAAGCGTTGATACACGCTTTTCTAAAATATGTTGTTAGATTTCCCTCCGAAGGTAATTATAAGTACCTCAGCACGATTTACCCAAGGCGTGGAAGTCTAAGTGCAAAATTACAAATTATTCTTGAAATAGCAGTGGGTTATGCCCCGATTTAGCGCGGAATATGTTGTAAAGCATATTCGGCACGGTTGACGCGTGAGCAGGGGACAGGACAGGGACCAGAATCTGTCTCAGAGAATAATCACGGATGCATCAAACAAGAGCGTTGCAATTGCACCAATTAAGAGTAATGCAATCGCAATAAACAAGAGTAACTCTCCGACGTAATGTAACAGTGAAGTATATATCAGAGGTTCGCAGCACAGCCCACTAAGGCCCCGTCTCACAAAAAATGGCGGGGCCTAAGACGGGCCTTAATGCTTGAAGGAGTTGCGGATGCTGTCGATGCGGCGGCGGTGATAGTCGCGGATTTCTTCCGGAGTCATCTTGCTTCTTTTTGCTCCCACGCCGAAGTTGGGCCGGTCGGGATATGAACGGCGGCTTTTCTTGATGTGTGGATGCAGCAGCGTGAGCTGTCCTTCCTCCATCTGTGTCATATGGAATATGCCGGTGGTTATGGGTATCTCCACGGTGTCGCCCTTCTCTACTTGCCGGTATATCTTTTTCGACACGTCAATCTTGCGTGTCTTGCCGGTCTCGAGGGTTATGTCGATTACATTTTGCAGTTTCTCCACAGTGTGATAACTTCTCCGGCCTTGACGGCGTGTGGACTTGCGCCTTTCGGTGTAGACTCGGTCCACCACTCCCTGCATGTCGCGCTCATTTGTGATTACCCACAATTTGTTGGTCAGCAGCACTGCGCCCAACAGCAGGGGGTACATCAGCAGCATGTGAACCGACAGGTTGAGCCACACGTTGACGGAGCCGGTGAGCCATCCGGTCACACTGCGCAGTGGCAACGCCAAGGCCAAAGCCACCGGCAGTACACACAGCACCGGGATAATCCAAGGTGTGAGCAACGTTTTCAGCATAATATAAGCAGCCATGCCGCTCATGATGGCCACGGCCCCGCCGAAGCCTCCCACCACAGTCCGCCAAGCCTCCTCTGTCTTCGGTTTCATAAAAATGCGCTTCCTTAAATGTCCGCAAATTTACAAAATAATTATGACATGTCAGGCATCGCCATGCTCTGTGAGTAGTTGGCGGGCTTTCTCGTAGTCGTTGTCGTTGACGAGCAAGTCCACGCCGCCGAATATGGGCACGTAGGCATTGTTTCGGTCTTGGAGCACCGATTGTATGCCGTGCGATTTGAGCATGCCTTGCACTATGGCGGCATCAGGCATGGTGGGATAAGAGCTAAGAAGTGTCATAGGCTTTGAGTTTTTATGGTTAGACTTCTTCGATAATCCATGAGTCGAGGCTCTTGGTTTTGTCGGAGAAGTTTGCCCCTATTTTTATCAGTTTGCGGTTGTCTGCCTTGAACGGAAGCATGTAACCTTTCTCGTCAATCTGGCGCAGAGCATCTTGAGGGGTAGAGTTCAGCTTGAATTCCATTACGAAGATGTAGCGGTCATTCTTTACGAGCATGTCTATGCGGCCCGATGATGTCTTGTATTCCACGTGAATGAGAAATCCCAATAGCTTGAACACCAAGTATGTTATGTCTTGATAATGCTGTTCGAGGTTTATCCTGTTGAAGGCATCTTGATTGAAATCTGCGAAAAGACTTTGCAGCCGAGTCATGAAAGCCTCGGCGTCTCCTTGCTTCACATCTTCATAAAACTTGGCTATGCTGAAAGCTGAGTCATTGTCGGAAGGAACGTAAAGGTTCATCAGGCTTATCAGGAAGCCTCTTTGCACTTCGCGGTTGGGGAATGACAGGGTGAGAAGGTCGGTGAACGGGTCGTAATCCTTGATAGTCAGATATCCTGCTTGATAAAGCACCGGAATAAGTGATGACTTTAAGTCGTAGGAGACATTCTCTACTGACTGCATTGGAACCTTAAGGCTGTCAAGACTTTGCAATTCAATCTGCCGCGACATGATGAGCTTGACGAGAAAGGTGGGTGTGCCGGTCTGAAACCAATAGTCGCGAATCCATGATGCTTTCAGACAATTGAGAAGGCTGAAAGGGTTATATATGTTGGGTCCGCCGAGCGGAGAGAACCGATAGCCGTCATAATTTATGCGTAATTGTTCGTATGCCTCTTCGGTGGTCATGCCTCTCCGATTGGCAAGGATGCCCACACCATCGTCGAAGTAATGGCGCAACTCATCGCTGGTGACTCCGCAAATGCCGGCAAATTCTTCAAGCATAGAGATATCCTGAAGGTTGTTGAGGTCGCTGAATATGCTCAGGTGTCCGAATTTGGTTACACCTGTGAGCATGGCGAAGCGAATGTGCTTATCCTGATTCTTGAGGTTGCCGTAAAAAGCACGCAGCTGAGTGCGAAATTTTTCCTGAAGCTCCGGATTGTCAACCGTCTCAAGCAAAGGCTTGTCGTATTCATCAATCAGAATTACGACCTGACGACCTGATTTTTCATGAGCGCATTGTATGACATTGCGAAATCTTTGTTCGATCGAGGCTTCCGAAGCCGGTATGTTTAAGTGTTGTTCCCAGTTGCTTACAGTGGAGTGGAGTTTGTTTGCCACACTGTCGGGGCGTGAGCAATTTGTTCCGCTAAAATCAATGTGAAGTACTTCATGAGGAGCCCAGTCGTAATCGGTGTCGCTGATATAAAGTCCGTTGAAGAGTTCGCGGTTGCCGCGAAACACCTCTTCGAGTGTGGATATCAACAACGACTTGCCGAAACGTCTCGGACGGCTCAGAAAATAATACTTGCCCGAAGATAGCAGCTTGGCGATATATTCGGTCTTGTCGACATAAATGTAGCCATTCTCAATGATGTCAGAGAATGTCTGTATGCCTATGGGGTAGAGCGGTTGGCGCATGGTCAGGAAGTGTTTAAGAGAATGGCTCTAAAGAGTTGCACACGCAAAGATAATCAAACTTTGCCTCAAAACAAAGCCTTGGAAGCCCGGATATGAAAAACGCTCGGCAAATTTCATGAATAATTTTGTAATTGTGTCAGATATTGTTACTTTTGCAATTGTATTATTATCACAATAATATATATTAAGCCCAATTATTAACGATAATTATCACTTCAATGATATTTACATTAAAGTCTTATTCACCTGCCGAAATAGTTCAGACGCTCGGTTTGAGATTTCGTGAATACAGGATGAGCATGAATCTCACCCGCCGCCAGGTGGCAGATGAGACAGGGCTCAGCATGACAACGTTATACAAGATAGAGACCGGCAACATCACAGATGTGTCGATGCTGACAATGCTGAAGTTGCTGAAGGTAGTGGGCATGTATGAAAACTGGGATAAACTTTTGCCGGAGATGCCGGAGTCTCCATATCTGTACAAGCGAGATATGACCAAACGCCAAAGAATAAGACATAGCAAATCATGAATATACTGATAGTTTACCTTTGGGGCACTGAACTCGGACGGTTAGCCTATCAACCCAAGGAGCGCGTGTGTAATTTCACATTTAATCCGGCGTTGAAGTTGCAAAGGCCGGATGTCGCTCCTCTGATTGCGCCTATGAAATATGCCAATCGTCAGCAATCAATCTATGGAGATGACCGCAAGATATATCAGAACTTGCCTACGTTTATAGCAGATTCATTGCCCGATTCGTGGGGTAACGAATTATTTGAGCAGTGGGCTAAAGCAAACAAAATACCAGTGGCACAAGCATCCCCGCTTCTAAAGCTGATGTTCATAGGCAAAAGGGGTATGGGCGCTTTGGAATTCGAACCTGCTGCAACTGAACTTAACCATTGCAATGCAGTTGATATCAAGGGTCTATATGATTTGTCGCTCAATATTAAGCATCAAAGAGAGAGTGCCATTATTAATGATGTGCATGATATCACCATGCAGTCTCTTATCTCTGTAGGCACATCTGCAGGTGGCCGTCAAATGAAAGCGATTGTAGCCATAAATAAAGAAACCGGTGAAATTCGTTCAGGACAAGTGGGCGGTCTTGATGGTTTCGAATATTGCATTGTCAAATTTGAAGATACTCAATTCCCTTCTACTGAGATAGAGATGGCCTACTATGAAATGGCAATAGCGTCGGGCATAAGCATGGAGAAGTGTTCTATTTTGAAAGCTGATGGTGTAAATCATTTCCTGACTCGAAGATTTGACAGGGAAGATGGTGAAAAAGTGCATATGCAGACGCTCGCGGCCATCAATCCTGATGCCCGCACTTACGAAGATTTGTTTGCTACCGCAAGAGAATTGAGCCTTTCCGATATTGAAATAGAAGAATTGTATAGGCGGCTTGTTTTCAATGTGGTAACCAACAACACTGATGATCATATCAAGAACTTCTCGTTCTTGTTGAGAAAAGGTGGGAAATGGGAACTTTCACCGGCCTATGACCTTACATTTATATTTAACCGATTTGCATCAGCTCCTGATTTGAATCATTGCATGAGTGTGGTCGGTAAATACAGTGGACTTACGTGTAATGACTTGGCCGAATTTGCTAAGCAAAATGGGGTGCGCAACTATAAGAGGATATTCGAAACTGTTTTGAATGCAGCAAAGATGTTTCCAACTTTGGCTAAAAAATATGGCATTCCGCCTAAGTGGGCTAACTTGATTGAGTTGACATTGCGTAATAACATTTTTGAAATGAAATTTAATGCAAAGTTAGATACTCCGCACATGCTTGTCGACACGAATGGCAGAAAATTTTCAGACATAAAGATATCAATAAATACGAATGGCAATTTTGAGGTGAGTCTGTTGATTGACGGTGTTCGTAAGCGTAGATTCGTAAGACGAGGCATGAAGTTGTTCCCATTATTTCAAAGTATTCAATTTGACAACTTGTCGGATGCGGAGAAGTTGGCGATACTTGAAGAGTTGGGCGTTTAGGCCCCGTCTCACAAAAAATGGCGGTCGCCGGGGTGGATATTGAGGTGGCTTTATTTGTTAAAGAGGTGGGGATTTGTTAAATTTGCGGTATGAAAGATATACGTAATGTTGTGATAGACCTCGGTGGGGTTATGATCGACCTTAACCGTGAGCGTTGTGTCGCCGCTTTCGAAGCCCTTGGCCTTGAGGGTGTCGATAATATGCTTGGGCTTTACCGTCAGGAGGAGCCATTTCTCTCCGTAGAGACCGGACGTATCTCCACAGCCGAGTTTTACGACCGCCTCCGCTCGCTCATAGGCAGGGAGGTGACTGACTCAGCTCTTGAGTCGGCTTTCGATGCCTTCCTTGTGCAGCTTCCGGTGGAGCGCCTTGCAGCCCTGCGGCGCCTGCGTGCCAAAGGATACCGCACTTATATGATATCCAACACCAACGCCATAATGTATGACGGCTGGATAAAGCGTGCCTTCATGCAGGAAGGGCTGCGTGTGGGCGACTATTTCGACGGCATAGTGACGAGCTTTGCCGAGGGCGTGTGCAAGCCGGACTCGGAGCTGTTTGCCACAGTGCTGCGCCGTCATGGCTTAGTGGCTGAGGAGAGCTTGCTGCTCGACGATTCGGAAGCCAATTGCGAGGCTGCGCGTGGGCTCGGCATGAGGGCGATAAGAATCATCGGTGAGCGTGATTTCATAAGGGTAGCTGATGAAGAGCTTTCGTGACATAGCCCACTCGGGCAGCGTGGTTACAATCGGCACCTTCGACGGCTTGCACCGTGGGCACCGTGCGGTGCTCGAGTGCCTGAAGCGGGAAGCCGATAGGCGTGGCCTGATGCCGGTGGTGGTTACATTTGACCGTCATCCGCTCGAGATAGTGGCCCCCGACCGTGCCCCCGGGCTCATTATGCCTCCCGACATGCGCGACGATATGCTCCGCAGTGCCGGCGTGCATGTGCTCCGCATAGAATTTAGCGAGGAGGTGCGCTACATGAAATGCCGCGACTGGCTGCAAAAGCTACGCGACGAGCTCCGCATGGAGGCCGTGGTGATTGGCTACGACAACACCTTCGGCAGCGACGGCAGGAGCATGACCATGCAGGACTACACCGGACTCGGTGAGCAATTGCTTATCGACGTGGTGGAGGCACCTGAAGTGCAGGGATGCAGTTCGTCGACGGTGCGAAAGGCATTGCTCAGCGGTGATGTGGAGATGGCCAACAATGTGCTCGGACGCCCGTTCTGCCTGTGCGGCAAAGTGGTGGAAGGGGCGCGTATAGGACGCACCATAGGTGTGCCGACTGCCAATCTCAGCCTGTATATGCGCCAGCTTTTGCCCGCACAGGGTGTGTATGCGGCAACCGCGATGCTGCGCGACGGTTCGAGATATAAAGCCGTGGTGAACATAGGTGTCAATCCAACTGTTTCTGATAGAAAAGAAGTTAGGGTGGAAGCGCATCTGCTTGACTTCGCGGGCAACCTCTATGGCGATGACATAGAGGTGGAGTTCATAACCCGTATTCGCGACGAACGGAAATTCGCATCGCTCCAGGAACTCAAACAAACGCTGCAAGCCGACATATCACACCGGCGAGAGCTTGCTGATAAGGCATGCATGGGAGATGTGCAGAAGGCCAGTGCAGCAATGCCATAAAGAAAAACTTATAAACATAGAAGATATGGAAGTAATCAATTTTCAGGACACCCCGAGCATAGTGAACCGCTACATGCTCGAGCTCCGCGACATCAACATACAGCACGACCCATTGCGCTTCCGCACAAACCTCGACCGCATAGGCCAGATCATGGCTTACGAAATATCGAAACGTCTCGACTATAAAGACACGGAGGTGGAGACACCGCTCGGCAAGTGCGTATGCCGCGAACCGGCCGACCGGGTGGTGCTGGCCACGATATTGCGTGCCGGCCTGCCGTTTCATCAAGGCTTCCTGAGCTACTTCGACCGTGCCGAAAACGCCTTTGTCAGTGCCTACCGCCGCTATCGCGAGAAGGGTGGTGACACATTCGATGTGCTCGTGGAATATCTTGCCTCGCCCGACCTCGACGGCAAGACACTCCTGATAGTCGACCCGATGCTTGCCACAGGCAGCTCTATGGAGTTGGCCTACAGGGCATTGCTCACCAAGGGCACGCCTGCCAAGGTGTATGTGGCGAGTGTGATTGCATCGCAGCTCGGTGTGGACTATGTGCGCGAGCATTTCCCCGACAACACAGTGCTATGGTGTGGCGCTATCGATGCCGAAGTCAACGCTCACAGCTACATCGTGCCGGGACTCGGCGACGCCGGCGACCTCGCCTATGGCGTCAAGAGTTAAGTATTAAGTCATAGTTATGAGTTATGAGGTGGGAATTGTCTTGGGGCTGTATCGATGTTAATCAAGAGTATAGATATTGTAGACTTCAAGAATATTGCTGAGGCAAATCTTTGCTTCGCTTCCGGTGTGAACTGTCTGCTTGGACTCAATGGCATGGGCAAGAGCAATTTGCTTGAGGCGATACATTTGCTCAGCGTGGCTCGTCCGATGCGCAGTGTGCCGGAGGTCGCCTTGATCAGGCATGGCTGCCAGGCTATGATGGTCAAGGGTGTGTATGAAATGGAGAATGGTGTGGAGGAGCGAGTGAGCTGCGGCATAGTGCGCGGCAAGGGGAAGACTCTGCGCCGCAACGACAAGGAGTATCCCCGCATCTCGGAGCATATCGGCAAATTTCCCGTGGTCACGGTGTCTCCCTCCGACACGGAGCTTGTGACCGGCTCGGGCGAGGTGCGCCGCAAGCTGATGGATGTGGTGATATCGCAGTCCGACCCCACTTATCTGTCGCGGCTCATACGCTACAACAAGGCTCTCGAGAGCCGCAACAAGATGCTTCGCGCTGGAGTCAACGATGTGCTTCTATATGAATCGATAGAGGCTGTGATGTGCGAAATGGCGGCGGCAATCCATGAGTCGCGCAGCGGGTGGGTGGAGGAGATGAAGCCCGATTTCGCGCGTTTCTATTCGCGCATATCGGGCGATGCCGAAAGGGCCTCCATGTCATACAAGAGCAGCCTCAATGAACGGACCATGCAGGAGGTGCTCAGTTCGGAACGCGCGCGCGACTTGGCTCTCGGATTCACCTCGCAGGGCATACACCGCGACGACCTCGCCATGCAGCTCGACAGTTACTCGATGCGCCGCCTCGGCAGCCAAGGGCAGATGAAGACATTCACGATAGCCCTGAAGTTTGCCGTATACGACTTCCTGAGACGCAAGGTGGGCGAGAAGCCGGTGCTGCTGCTCGATGATATATTTGACAAGCTCGATGCCGGACGCGTGTCGCGGATTATAGAGACTGTCAGCTCCGGCGACACCTTCGGCCAGATATTCATCACCGACACCAACCGCGAGCATCTCGACGAGACCTTAGGGGGCTTGAAAGCTGAGAGCCGCGTGTATGAGGTGGAAAACGGACACTTCGATGAAAAGGCTTGACCCGGAATCGGTAGGCGACGTGTTGCGCCAGGTGCTTCAGCAGCAAGGTCTCACCGACCGCCTCTACGAGGCCAAGGCCGTGGCCGCATGGCCCGGGGTCGTCGGCGAGAGGATTGCGGCATACTGCGGCCGCCCATACGTCAACAACGGCCTGATGACCGTCTACGTGCGCTCGGCGTCGCTGCGCCAGGAACTCACCATGAGCCGCACGATACTCATGAGGCTTCTCAACGAAGCCGCCGGCCATGAAGCAATCAAGGAAATCAGATTCAAATAGATAGAAATCAGATTCAATATATATGGATATAAAGACAGTGCCGCCGCTCAGTGAGTTTTTTCACTCGATCGACGTGCAGATAAGATTTAACGACGTTGACATACTCGGTCATCTCAACAACACGGTGTATTTCTCCTTTTTCGACACGGGCAAGGCTTACTTCTTCGAGAATGCCCTCAACCGCAAGATGGAGTGGCGCAAGGTGGAGTGCGTGATTGCCAACATAGACTGTGCATATCACTCGCCCATATATTTCGGTGAGCAGATAGAGGTGCTCACCCGTTGTTGCCACGTGGGGGAGAAGAGCTTTGTGCTCCAACAGGTGATTGTCGAAAAAAGCACACGTGAGGTGAAGGCTGCGGCCAACACTGTGATGGTCAGCATAAACCCCGATACAAAGGAGGCTGTGGTGGTGCCGCATCATTATCGCAAGGGCCTCGAAGAATCTATGCAGATGCAGAAAACTAAACAGGAGGCTGATACGTTGTAATATATAGGGGGGAAGTCATATAGACCGACAATTGCAGAGACAACTTTTTTATGTGACCGACTCCCGCAAACATAACCCAAAAAATCAAAGAGCATGACACTTGAAGATATAAAATTCGACGTCAAGAAATTGTCGGATGCGGAGAAAGAACTTTTGAAGAAAGGCCAGGCCTTGCGCGAGGAGGCTCAGACGCTATATCGTGAAGAGAAATATGAAGATGCATTGGATAAGGAGGTTGAGGCATTGCGCGTGCTGCGCGAGGCTCCCGACTTCTCGTCTATACCCTTCAAACATGCGCTGGCCATCTTGCTTTTCGACTTGGCAGAGATTCATTTCAAGCTCAAAGATTACAAGCAGAGCGAGAAAGAGGTGGAAGTGCTTTTCAAGGTGCTCGAGCAGCTCTTGAAAGAGGATGCGGAGAAATTTGGCGAGATTCATGTGCTGGCCATGGAGCTCAGCACGCGCATATTGCGTTCGCGCAAGAAGACGCTCGAACTCCTGGCCAAGCAGCAGATTAACACTGGCGTGCTCTATGAGAAGGTCAACGCCGGCGTGGCTGCCGCCACCGACAAGCTCGTGGAGTCGCTGCGCAAGGGTGCTGAGATGATGGCCCAGACGGGCGATTACCGTGGCGCCGTGCGCTTCTACATGGAGGCTATCAAGCTCGCCAAGAAACGCACCGGCAGGGTGACCCGCCGTGAGGTGCGCATGACGATCGACATGGCCAAGGTGATGATGCACAGCCGCACCGAGAGCCAGCGTGCCAAGAGGCTTCTTGCCGCTGTGCTTCAGCATGCCGTGGCTCTCGAGAGCCTCGACTTGGAGCAGGAGATTCTCCAGATTATCGAGAAGATCGACAGCGAGGCCAACCATGAGTCCTCGTGGCGCACATTTATGGAGAAAGTGCAGCATACTGCCAAGTCCACTCTGCGCCGGGTAAGGAAGCAGGCCGAAGATGTCAAGGATGATGCGAAGGAAGCCGTAGATGAAGCAGTGGAGGCCGTGGAAGAAAAAGCCGGCAAAAAAGATAAAAAGTAACTCACAGAAGGGATAAATAGTAGAGACAGATGTCTACCATACTCAACACTAACGGTGCGGAACTCGAGATTCCGCAGGTGATGGACGCTGAAAATTTCAAGTGCGCCATATTCACGGCAGAGTGGAATCCTAAAGTTACGCATGCGTTGCGCGACGGTGCGATAGATGTGCTGCACAAGGCCGGTGTCTCCGACACTTGCCTCTTCGTGCAGGATGTGCCTGGCACTGTGGAGCTTGTCAACGCGGCAGCCATGGCCCTCAACTATATGCCGGACTTGAAGGCGATAATAATAATAGGGTGTGTGATACGTGGCGACACACCTCATTTTGATTATGTGTGCCAGATAGCCGCACAAGGTGCGGCGGAGCTGAATGCGCAGGGCGAGTCCCCTGTAATATTTGGCGTGCTGACAGTCGATAACGAGCAGCAGGCACTCGACCGTGCCGGAGGCTCGCTCGGCAATAAGGGCGCCGAAGCTGCCGTAGCGGCCATAAAGATGGCCAACCTCCACAACGTGGCGGCCGGCCTTCGCTATACTTCTTTCAGGAAATAAGGCTTAAGGTTTATTCGCAGGAACCGCAGCCGTCGCCGCAGCCGCCATCTCCGCAACCACCGTCGCCGCAAGAGCCTTTGCAGCCTCCGCCGCAGCAGCCGTGAGTGGGGTGGAGCTCCTCTTCGGTGGCTTTGCGCACCTTCTTCACCTCGCCGTCATAGCGGACGGTGAGTCCTGCAAACGGATGGTTGAAATCCATCTTCACCTTGTCATTGCCAATCTCGAGCACCTTGCCCATGACCCGGTAGCCTTCGGCTGTCATCATCGGGATAAGGGCACCCGGTTTCACCTCGTCGGCAATCTTGCCGTCGCGCTGGAATATAGAGATATCCAGGTCGAGCACATCCTGAGGGTTATAATCGCCAAATGCCGCAGCCGGTGGCAATGTCACGCCGAAACGGTCGCCGGCCTTAAGGCCTTCCATCGCGGCCACCAGACCCGGCACTATCTCTTGCGACACGCCATAGACCATCATATCGGGCTGCCCTTTGGGAGTCTCAAACAGGAGTTTGCCGTCGGCGTCATTATATAATTTGTAGGCATATTCCACATACATGCCCGGTGCTACTTTATCAGAACCTGCTGTAACATTTTTAATTTCAGCAGACAAATTTTTTTCTATATCCATATTTGTGCGTTTTTAATCGTTACTAAATTGAATTTTAAATTAGTCTATTTGGCTACCCCTTATTGGGCCGGGAGGTCATCGGGGTCTATCTCCTCGAGTTCCTCCTTTACTGATACGGAGGGTTGTGCCAGGTCGGCCCCTTGCGTCATGCTCACTTCCTCGGGGTGTTTGAGTTCGTACTGCTCTTGCGGCACCATCACGTTGAAGTAGAAGCCCTTGGCCGACTTGTCGCGTTTGCGAGTGTCAGAGGGGTCAGGCTGCACTTCGAGATAGTCGTAGCCGCCGTCGATAAATTTTGCATCGACAGGCTCATAGCCAAGCAGCTGCACCATGTCGTATTCATGCACCGGATACATCACATACCATGCATCGTCTTGGGTCTCGCCGGTGCCGGTGCTCTTTATTGCCCCGAGAAGATTCTCCAGTCGGTATTCCCATATCTTGGCGCGAATGAACTTCTTGCTCTCCTTGAACACGTGCACTAAGAATGACATCTGCTGCAGGTCGAAGGGATTGTCCTGCAATGCGAGTTCGGCATATTTTGATATGGTGTCAATCTCGGCCTTGGTGTGAGTAGGTTTATTGCGCAAGGCTTCAGTCTTGGCTGAGTATGGCGACACGCGATAGGGGTCGAAATCTTCCTGGAACATGTAGCCGAGGTAGAAATAGCGAAACTCTTCAGGGGTCATCGTGGTGTCGTTGACCTCATATTTTTTCCGGAGTTTGGGGAAATAGAATTTGCTTGAGGGGTCGAGCGTAACTGTGCGGATCTGCTCGAGGTCGGGCTTCTGAACCTTGATTTTGCGTTTACCGGTCGAAGATGCCACCATATCGCGTGTTGCTGCCGATGCCGTAGATGCCGCTGATGATTGTGTGGGGAGAGGGCGTGATGAATATTGCGCTGCGATACGCTCTATCTCATGGTCGGAGGCTGTGTTGCCGGCATATGCTGACCCTCCGCCGTAGCTGCGTCTGCGCTTTGTCGATTTCTTCGATTTTGACTTCCTTGATTTTCTATATTTCGATTTACTCGACTTCTTCGAACCTTTTTTGGAGGTTGTTGCGGTTGTCTTGGCCTTGGAGCTGCGTCTGCGTGCATACGAATAGTCGGGCACTGCAATCATGCAGACCAGTGCGATGAGAAGAGATATTATGCTTAGGTTTCTGAGTTTCATAAGGCATTGACGTTATTTAGGGCAATTGCCATCACAAGCACCAGGCCCGGCATCATGATGGAGATTGCGGTGGGGAAACCCTTGGCGAGCAGGTAATTGAAGAAATTTCGCGAGCCGGGTTCAAGTGGCCGTCCGTCGGGGGTGAGTGCGTAGAGCAGGAAGCCCAAGGCTGTGCCTACTATGACACCGAGGGCCATGCACGAGTAGCGCATCGCCAGCGAGGTGGCGAATGTGAAGGAGAGCAAGCCCACGGTGAGACCCACCACGGCTCCGACGATCATGAATGTCATTCCCTTGGTCTGCCGCTTCATCGGTTCGGACTGGAGTATGGTGGTGAACATCACCACCAGTGTGATGCAGAGCCACCCCACGAGTATCGTGTTGTTGACTGGGAAGAGGGGAAATCCGTCGCCGGTCATAAACGATATTGCCACCAGAGCAAGATACGACAAGGCTGGCGCTGCGGTCTGCCGACCGTAGAGGCAGTAAATCGAGCCTGCCCAAAGCAGACATGCTAATATTATAAGAAAGACATTCATATAAAAATATAACGCCTGAAAGTGCAAAAATATTTTTTATTTCTTGTCGGACTTGTCTGACTTGTCTGACGATTCGGGATGCTCAGGTTTGCGCAGTTCAGGATATGCCACTCGTGAGTGGTATATGGTGGAGAGCCTTTTCTTGAATGTCTCCTTAATCTCCTGCAGGTCTCTGAACGATATGGGGGAGTCGTTGAAGAGTCCTTCCTTGGCTTGGTTGTCGATGATGCGGTCCACAAGGTCGTTAATGGCCTTGGCATTATAATCCTTGAGGCTGCGCGAGGCCGCTTCCACTGAGTCTGCCATCATGAGTATGGCGGTTTCGCGGCTGCGTGGGTTCGGACCCGGATACATGAACTGTTTGCGGTCCACGGTCACTCCCTCCGGAGCCTCGTTGACAGCGGTGTTGTAGAAGAAGCGGGTCACGGACTTGCCATGATGCTCGGATATGAAGTTGCGTATCACCTCGGGGAGCTTGGCTTTCTGGGCTATGGCGAGCCCGGAGGTGACGTGCGATATGATCTTGTGGGCACTCGTCACGGGGTTCAGACCGGTGTGGGGGTTGACGCCATGCTGGTTTTCGGTGAAGAATATGGGTCCGTCGAGCTTGCCTATGTCATGATATAGGGCACCGGTGCGCACGAGCTGCGTGTTGGCGCCTATGGCGCGGGCTGCTTCCGCTGCGAGTGTGGAGACCTGCATGGAGTGCTGGAATGTGCCCGGTGCCTCCTCGGCAAGCCGCCGCAGCAGCGGGTTGTTGATGTCGGAGAGCTCCACGAGTGTCACCATCGATGTGAAACCGTATGCTTTCTCGAGAATCAGTATGAGGAAATATGCAAACGACAGCACTATGGAGTTGATGGCAAATGCCCCGATTATGTGCCAATCGAAGGCGTGCAGGTTGCCATCTGATATGAGCCGCATCACCACGAATGTCACTGCATATGCGACGAAGGTGAAGAGCGCGGTGCGGAGCAGCTGGGAGCGTTTCTCGAGCGTGTTGATAGAGAAGGCTGCCGTGAGTCCGGCGGCGAGCTCCATGAAGATGAACTGGTAAGGGTAAACGGCCACAAGCGCGGCAATCATTATCGTGACGAGTAGCGAGAATATGGCTGTGCGCGAGTCGAAGAATACCATTATCACCACCGGTATGGCTGCGAATGGCACGAAATATATGCCGTTGCCCATGTACTCGAACATCAGGATCGAGAAGACCACAAACGCCGTGATAAATGATATGAGAAACACCATGTTCTTGACCTTGGAGAGGAAGCGGGGCCTGTATATGCCGAGAAACACATATAGCGCACCGAAGCAAATCAGCAGATACAGGATCTGGCCGAGCATAAAGTAGGAGGTGACGTTGTCGTCGGCTGAATTCTGCTCGTCCATCTCCATGTAGGTGTTGAGGTTGGTGAATATCTGGGGGGTCACTATCTCGCCGCGGTCTACAATCCTCTGTCCTTTTTTTATGACTCCGAGGGCACCGTTGACGGTGAGGTATTCCTGCTCGCGAAACCTTGTGTCTGACACGGAGTCGATCACCACGTTGGGCGTAATGGCGGCACCGAGCATCTTGGCGAGTTCGTCGTTAAACTGTGCATGGTCTTTCGGGGCAGTGGAGGCGCGATATAGTGAGTCAACATATTTGAAGGCCATGGGGGGCGTGAGCATCTCCGAGGCATCGATTGACTGCACGGAGTATGCGCCGTTCTCCTGGGTGGTGACACGCAGCTCCTTGCGGGGTTTGGCTTGGACGGTGGCGTAGAGGTTGGTCGAGAGTATGCCGCGGTCGTATGCCTTGGCCAGGAGCGAGGCGAGGAGCTGGGCGTGGCCGGCAGACACCTTGTGGGAGGCTGCTGTGCGCAGTCGGTTCACATAATCGGCGGCTGTCTTGCTGTCGCGGCGCACGAAAGGCACGAACGCCTTGTCGATGCTGTCGCGCATGAGTCGCGCGGAGGCCGAGTCGCGGAGTATCGGCATGTCGAAGTCGGCGGTGAGCAGCTGGTAGCGCCATGGCTGGTTCAGCTCATAGTTGTATGACTGGCGGTCGTCGTGCGGCAAAAGCAGCAATATGACCACAATGGCGGCTACGGTGAGGCCGATGTTTGAGATTATCTTGCGGGTGGTGTGTTTCATGAGATTCTGCTTGCGGACTTTATGCCCTTGATATTCTTTAGTGCGTTTATGATTTGGCCGATTGTGTCGGTCGTGTCTATCTTCACGGTGAGCTTGCATCTGAACACCTCGTTGTTGGCCTCTATTGAGAGGTTGCGTATGTCTATGTTGAGCTGCGTGAGGGTGTCTGTGATGTCGCGCAGCATGCCCTTGCGGTCTAAGCCCTCTATGCTTATGCGAGCTATGAACATCTCTGCGGTGCTTCCCCAGCGTGTTGCCACGAGGCGCGTGCCGTATCCTGTCTTCAGCATCATGGCCTTGGGGCAGCTCACTTTATGCACCACCACCTGCTCGTCGTCGTCGACAAAGCCGAGCACATCATCGCCGGGCACCGGGGCGCAACATTTGTCGAGGCGGTAGTTGGGGTGTATGTCGTCGGGGTGCAGCACGAATATGCTGCTGCGGTCTATGGGCGCGTGGGCTGCGCATTCCGCCTTCTGCGTGTCTCCCTTTTTTGAGGCGAAGGGGTTGCGGAAGAGGCGTTTCATCATCGATGTGCGCTTGCGCTCGAGGTTGCGGAGCTGCTCCGGAGAGAGGCTGATTTCGTCGGAGGCGAGCATGAGATAGAGGTCTTCGGGGGTCTGGAGGCGGTGGCTCTTCAGTATGCGCTGCATCATGTCGTCGCTGATCTCCATGTTCTGGCGTGCCAGGAATGCCTCGAAGAGCCCGCGCCCATGGGCTATCATTGAGGCTGGGTCTTTGCGCAGCAGGTTGCGCAGGCAGTTTTTCGCTTTCGCGGTGTGGCACCAGTCGAGCCATTCGCGTTTGGGCGACTGCCGCTTGCTGGTGATGATTTCCACCTGGTCGCCCGATTCGAGCCGGTAGTTGAGGGGCACGAGCTTGTGGTTTATCTTGCCGGCTATGCAGTGGGTGCCGAGTTCGGTGTGGATGTCAAATGCGAGGTCGAGTATGGTGGAGCCGGTGGGGAGCACGCGCAGGTCGCCGTTGGGCGTGAACACGTATATCTCCGACGAGAACAGGTTCAGCTTAATGGTGTCGAGGAAGTCCATGGCGTTGGGCTCGGGGTTGGCGAGGATGTCCTTTATGGTGTTCATCCACTTGTCGAGCTCGGAGTCTTCGTCGGTCTCGCCGGTCTTGTATTTCCAGTGGGCGGCGTAGCCGAGTTCGGCGATTTCGTCCATCTTGCGTGAGCGTATCTGCACCTCTATCCATTTGCCGTCAGGACCCATGGCGGTGAGATGCAGTGCGCGGTAGCCATTGGCCTTTGGCACGGAGGTCCAGTCGCGCAGCCGGTCAGGGTGCACTTTGTGGCCGTCGGAGAAGAAGGTGTATATCTCCCAGCAGCGCACGCGCTCCTTGGAGTCGTCGTCGTTTTCGAATATTACGCGCACGGCATATATGTCGTATACCTCTTCAAATGGTATCTTCTTGGTCTCCATCTTGTTGAAGATGGAGTATGCGCTTTTCACGCGGGCTTTGATTTCATACTTGTAACCGGCGGCATCGAGTTTCTCGCGCACCGGGGCCACGAATTTGTCGACCACCTCTTGGCGGTATGCCTCGCTGCGGTTCACCTTCTCCATGATTTCGGCATATTTGGCGGGGTGCTCGTAGCGGAATGCCAGGTCTTCGAGTTCGGTCTTTATCTTGAAGAGTCCGAGGCGGTGGGCGAGGGGTGCGTACACGTAGAGGGTCTCGCCGGCTATCTTGAACTGCTTGTCTGGGCGCATGCTGCCGAGTGTGCGCATGTTGTGCAGGCGGTCGGCCATCTTTATGAGCACCACCCTTATGTCGGTCGACATGGAGAGGAGCAGTTTGCGGAAGTTCTGGGCCTGGAGTGAGGCGTTGTTGCCGAGTATGCCGCCTGAGATTTTGGTGAGGCCTTCCACTATGGCCGCAATTTTAGGACCGAAGTTGGCCTCTATGTCCTCTTTGGTAAATTCTGTGTCTTCCACCACATCGTGGAGCAGAGCGGCGCATATTGAGGTCGAGCCGAGGCCGAGTTCGGAGATTATGATGCGGGCCACGGCGATTGGGTGGAGTATATATGGCTCGCCGCTGCGCCGGCGTGCCCCCTTGTGGGCGGCCTTTGCAAATCGGTAGGCGCGGTCGATTATCTCCACTTTCTTGCGGTGGTTGCTTGTCAGGTAGGCGTTGAGCAGGGCCTGGAACTCAGACTCGATAAGCTCCTCCTCCTGGGCCGGTGTCATTTTATTGAACTTCGTCATGGCAGATAGCTTCAGGGGCGCATAATCCCCAATAAAAACAAAGTTACAAAATATCGCCGAAAAAAACAAATCACCACCATCACCACTGCCAGTCGTCGTCGGCGCCTCCTCCCCCCCCCAGTTCGCGATGCAACTTCAGCGAACGAATATCCAAGTTATATGCGCGTCAAACTAAGCTGCATCGCGAACTGGGGGGGAGGAGGCGCCGCCGACGACAATTCAATGAAAAATGATTAAACCATAATTCGCTTGCCGAATTATGGTTTAATCATTTTTTTCTCGTGAGATAAAGGGAGAGTGTGTTCATTTGAAATTCATTCTTTTGAATGAAGACTGCCGTGTGATAGGGAGAGTAAAGAAAAAGCATGGCCAACGTGATTGTCAATCACGTTGGCCATGCCGTGTATTTATATAAATATGAGTTATCGTGTAGCGTGCTTCTCGGTCTTGTTGCCTTTGACCACGATGTAGACTCCCTCTGTCTCGGGCTTGGCAATCCTTATGCCTTGCAGATTGAAGTAAATTGCAGTTTCTTGGTCAGCAACGGCTGATTCGATGCCGGCGTTGGGGTCTTCCTTGAATGTTACCGGCCAAAGCTCCTCACCGTCGTTAGAGGCAAATCCTGTCACATCATATCTCTTTACCTTGTCATCAGTAATGGTGAGGTCGGGAAGCGTAACGACAAATCGGTTCATACCGTAGAGTATCTCGCCATTGGTATCCTTGAAAAGCAGCGAGTTGTAACCCTCCTTTTCGATTGCGACACCCTTAAGCGTGACATACTCGAAAGGCACACATTCAAACGTTGTTACAGTAACTTCTTTAGGGGCAACCGGCTCTCCTTCTGAAACCTCTCCTAATGCTGTGGGCTGGATATACCCATAGTCGCCATAGGGGTCAAACTGAGCTGTCATGTTGGCCCAGGTAGTGCCGTTCTCCACATTTAGCGATTCCGTAAGGTCAGGATTGATATTGCGGACCATTGCGAATGAACCCTTGTCATCCTTGACCATCAGATAAGAGCCTACAGTCTCTATTGCAGTCACCGGGCACTCTATCAATGCAGCTTCGGGAGAAGCGTTGCTGAGGAATGAACTGAGGCTCTCTACTATACGCAGATAGGCCTCGAGGCTTGCAACCGAACTCGCCACACCATCCAATATTGCGATTGCCTTGACAGTGCATGGCCCGGTAATTTCAAAGGCTTCTGTATATTCAGTGCCGGTAGTGTCGGAGGGTTCGGAGTCGTCGAGCGTGTAATATATCTTCGCGCCCTTAGTCTCGCAGGTGATTGTGATACTGTTGTTGTCATCAGATTGCGAAATCTCCGGCTTGGCTACTGTGATGCCTTCACCAGGAGTCGTATATGTCACCTTGATTCCTGTCACCCTGGTGTTGCCGGTTTTGCCACCGTTGGTGAAAACAACATCTTGTTCGGCTTGACCGTGCCATTCACATGGCACCCATGTGTAGTCGGTTTCGTAAGTCTGCGCCAAGTCATCGGCTATCACCGAACCGCTGTAGCCGAATGTGTTGGTTGCAGCTGTAGATATTTCGATTTTTTCAAGTTTTGCACCCTTATTGGCAGTAACGCAAACTTGCTGACCATTGAATATATAGAATGCTTCGGCAGACGGGCGGTAAGTGGGAGTTGCGCTGTGCGAGCCTTGCAGGAAGTTTACATTCACATACTCGTTAAGGTCATAGCCGGTGGCCGGTAATGATTCGCTGTCGCCTACATTCATATCCTTGCAAAGCACTTCCGCTGTCAGTGTCTCTGCTACAGCTTTGGGGGTGTAAGTCAAGGTGATTGATTGCGTGCGTACATTTATATTGGCTGCGGCTGCACTTATTGCCCAGCTCTCAGATGCGCTTCCAGTCCATGAAAATGTGTCGGCGGTAAAGTCAGTGGTAGTTTCCGAGTCAACTGTAACCGTAGACCAAGATGCGAAGCCTCTTCCGGATGTGCAGGTGATTGCAACCCCGGTGAGTGTGGCATCTTTTACGGAAATATTGAAGCCACCTCCTGCGAATAGGCGGAAGTCCGGGCCGCTTGAAACCCATCTGGAGTTGCCGGTAGAGGATATGCTGAGATTGTCATTGATTTTGTAGTCGGTCAGTGTGGCCGAATCGTCAAGACCGAAGTCTGCAAAATTCAACGTAACTTCATCTGCTTGGGACATGGAGCTGATGCCAAGCGCAAGCATTAAGCATGATAAAAACTTTTTCATATGCGTATGGTTATTGATTTATACTTGGTGAGCGAGTATTGATTTATTGCACTGCAATCTTCACTGTTTCAGAACCAACCGTCACAAGATAGACTCCGGCTGCGAGATTGATTGTGACATCTCCTTCCCCTCGATGCATCTTCATGCCATCCATGCGGGTTATCATGACCTGTTTATCGTAAGCTCTTCTCACTGACAGCACACCGTCATTTGTAAAGACCTTGAAGGAATCATCTCCAAGCAAGTCGGTTTTGCCCGGTGCTTTGGGGTCGTAGACACGGAAGTTGTCAAAACGTAGGAAGGTGTTGCCGACTGTCTCCAATTTCATGGCAAGACGCACATCCTTGCCACGATACTCTTCAAGCCCTACAGTGGCTGTTTGCCAACCTGTGCCGCCCGTCTCGATATCTTGCAACAGTGAGAAACTATCATCTGTGCTTGAACATGCACCGATATAAATCATATTGGAAATTGCGTCTCCCTCGCCATAATATTGAATGGAAGCGATGGGCTCGACAGCATCTTGCGGTATATGTATCCACGCTGTATAGAGCGTGGCAGATTCACCGCTGCGGTTGCCTATGAACACACCATAGCCGCCGTCGCCATCCGCACTTTGGTATTTTTCGGTATCATTGGTTGTGAAGAGACCGGAATCTTCCGATGTCAGGTTGGTCTCGAGTCCGTATGCCATCTTGATTTCCGGGTGGAAGCCCTCTGTCAACGGGAGTGTATATGCAGGACCGACGGGCACTTGCGGAGAAACCAACATATCGCCACGCAGTCCGTTGACGGTAGCTAAGGTGGCATACTGCACAAATTGGGGAGTCTTCAGCGACTTGAATTCATCGGAATAACGAGGCTCTTTAAGCGCAGCCTCCACAATTTGTTGGTCTCCGTCGAGGGCGCGTATCACGCTGTAACTGACTGCATCGCTCACATCAAGGCCATTGAGGTCTTTTGTGACCGGTGTCCAGCTGAACACAACTGCATCATGGGTGCTGTTTGTATAAGCCACCGAGCAGCTTTCCGGGGCGCGTGGATTCACAAAGCCGGCGTAGGCTGTGCAGCGGCTCTCGATTCCTTCTCCGGTAGAATTGCCGGGAATCACAATATAATCGTTCACGCCCTGACCGGCGTTTTTGTCTGTCCAGCTGAATGAGTCTGCACCATTGAGCTGTACGGTGGCAATCTCCACTCCATTACGCTTGATTTTCAGGTAATCGACACTCTCCAACGTGTTGCCGGCCACATCTTTTGCCGGCAATTTGCCGCTGAGAGTCACCTGCAACGCACCCTTGGAGTCGGGCGTTGCCTTAAGGTTCTCAACTGCTGCCGGCACTTTGCCTCCGGCAAGTTTGCGGAGCGACACATTGTCGACAAACAGCACATTACGGTCTGCCGGGCTTATGCCATGTATGCTTAAGAAGAATCGGTTGTCATCGGGTGCCTGAACCACCACATCATGATGTGACCATGAGGTTTTGCGGGCTTCTTCAGCCTTGAGGGTTACAGGCCCATACACTGTGGTGGCAGCGTCCATGCCCGCCTGATTGTAATCATCGGCAAGTTTGACCTCAAACTGTTCCTCATAATTGAATGTTCCGGCATCGAAACCGAACAGGTAATAATCGCCATAGTCCATATACATCGGCGGCAATGTAAGATAGTCGTCCATGGCGAGTTGTTCATTATATCTTATCACCATGCACCCTTCTTCGGCCCATCCCCACATCTTCTCGTCATTGTTTGAGTTGAGCGTAGTGAATTCATACTGGCTCTCCTCTTTTGTGAAATCCTGGGTATAGGTGTCTTTAAGCATGCCGAGAGGCACGTTGTTGCTCTTGGCCGGAGCTGAAACGCCGTCATCGTTGCCGGCTGTAATCGTGTAATAATAGGGTGTGAATGCTTCGGGCACACTTAACTCGTATTCGTAAGTTGTTGCGCCCTGTTCGGTGATGAATTTCTCTCCATGATTGGAGAGGATAGTGTAACGTATTGACCCGACGTTGACTGGGCCACCCTTCTGGCCTGTGTCGGGTGAGGACTTCCAAGCGAGATGCATCTTGCCGGCATAATGGCGTGCAGAAACCTCTGATGGTGCAAGCGGAGCCTCAAACCCCGCAAACGATTCAAGTTTTGCTGACTGCCCTGCACCTTCCGCATTGCTGCATTGTACAAAGAATGTATGCCATCCCGGTTCTTTTACCTCCAATGCCACATTAACTTTGTCTCCATAGTTGGCACTTTTTTCAATTTTATATTCGCCATCTATTTTTACGGTATAACTTATTGCACCTTGTCCGGTGGAGCCGTCAAAGTTTGTAGTTGGCATAATGAAAGATAGCGTGCCATTGAGACTGCCTGATGGAAAATTGACAGCCAATTCGGTAGCTGCACTTGGTGCACCGGGTTTGATGACCCTGTCGAAATATAGGCTCGCCAACTGCGTTCCCATGCCATCGAGTTTGTACATAAGGTTGACGCTCTTTTTCAGAGGGTCAATGCTGAACAATCGGCTTCCGCCATCTTTCTCAAGGTTACACACGGCGAAGACCATCCGTTGATTGTCAACATCCCATGTCGCGCTTGTGTGGGCCTTGGGTTCAGTCTTTGTCTTCAGGTCGTCATGGCTAAATAATGAGGTCAAGTTGCCGGTAGTCCTGTCGATAGAAAATACCTCTCCCTCACCGCTGATTCCGTAAGCTGTGCCATCGTCTGTAATGGCAACGCCATACAGGCGTGTCTGCGGATATGCTTTCACCATTTCCATCTGTGCTGTGCGAGGGTTTACTTTGGCCCAACCGTAAGTGCCTGTGGTAAGGTCGTTGACAAAAGCATAAATCACCCCTTCCGGTTCGTAATAGGCTCCGTCATACAGGTCGAAAGCCGACGGCATCTGTATCACATCGAGTTCTTCGCCGGTCTTCTCGTCAAGGATATATGCTTTCTGTTCAAGAATATATCCACCCATAACACGAAGATAATTGCAATAGAATTTATCTTCGAAATGGCACCCCCCGTAATTGTAAGGGTAAGTGGGTATCTTCCATACATATTCCATTGCACCTGTCCATTTGTCGGCATCGGTAGGCAAACTGGCAAGACCCTTGTTGGTGGTTTGTTGCCCATCCCAATGCACGAGTCCATACAAGTTGCCTTCGTCAGCTGCCAGTGCTTGAACTCCGCATAATATGCAGGCGCAGAGCGAGGCAATGCACCTCGCATTGAATCTGCGTCTTTTATCAGAATTTGATTTCACCATAATGTAATTGTTGTCTTATTTGCAAAAATAATTTGGATAATGCAAAATAAAGTGTGTTGCACGACACAAAAATGAGAAATATGTGAGTTTTAACAACCGTTTGGCGTCACTAATATTATTGGAGGCATTATCCGAAATGCTTTTTTTACTATTTTTGCATAAGAACTTTATACAACCCGTATTATGCTATGTTGACAGACAAAGATAAAGATCTCCTGTTTCGTTCCATGAGTCATGACTCTTTTTTCCCTCCCACAAGAAGAGTTTTCGATATGTTGATTGCGTGTGCCGAACAGATTGAATATAAGGCAAAGAAAAATATAGTTGAGTTTGGTAAACTTAACACTGACCTTTGGATAGTGGGAGCCGGGGTGGCCCGTATGACCTACTTCAATGAGGTTCAGGAAATGACATATGGTTTCGGAGGACAAGGCACAATATTCCTATCGCCGCTTGGCTTTGTCAAGGGTGAAGTTGCCAACTTTCATCTCATTGCAGTGACTCAGTGCGTTATGTTGCGGATTCCTAAAAGCTCCTTCTTGGAATTGATGACCACTGAGATTGAGGTTTCCAATTGGTTTTGCGGTGCACTGCTGTATCAGATTATGGCATCCGAGGCGAGGGTCAACTCCCACAGCATCCCGGCTGTGGAGAGGGTGGAGCGATTCATGAATGGCCAGACTGAGGAGGACTATAAGGATATCAATCCGCACATGTATTTCGACCGGCGGAAGCTGCCGATGCGGGTATTGGCATCATACTTCGGCATCACCCGCTCACACATGGCCCACATAATCAAGAAAATGTACGAAAAGGAAGCCGGCAGCGACAACAATGCAAAGAACAGTGAATAATGAACACTGAACAATTATTAATAAATAATGAATAATGGCTTAGCGATGTCAAACTAAGCTGCATCGCGAACTGGAGGAGAGGAGGCGCCGCCGACGACCGAAGTAAAATAACCACAATTTGCCGAATGTTTTTTAATTACTCTTGTACAGTAAATTATAAACTCGTTTAGTTGCAAAGTAAGGGGCGTATGGAAGAAGCATGACGCTCAATTTCAAGGCGAAGGGTAAATACTCCCGCTATGTGGGTCGACAATATCCGTTTGGTGGAGGTGGACGAATGCCCGTTGCTCGGCTATCGAATTTATTCGACTGTCGACGGGGCTTGTCTGAACGACGAACTTAAAACGGCATCCGCGTAGATGCTTCCCGGCTCGGTGCCGGTATATACATCCGCTGCGTGGGCGGTAAGGCTCAAAAGGTGCTGGTGCGTCGATAACGTTTAACCCCAACCACCTTTCGCTTGCGAAGGTGAAATGGAGCTCCGGCATGCGAAGGTGGAATGAAGCTTCGGTTTGCTAAAGTGAAATGGAGCTTCGGCTGCGAAATTGAAATGAAGATAATAGGCTTCGTGACTTTATGACATATGAGTCGCGGAGCCTATTTTTGTGGGTTGTTGTTTTTTTCGTATATTTGTAGCATGGCTGATGTGCGGATCTGATTCCCTGCACATAGCGCATTTTGTGACTAACCTCAAAAGAACGAATATTACTTCAAGAGAGTGTAACTAACCTTAAAAGAACATTAATGAAAAAATTTCTGACATTCGCTTTGGCCCTTGCCTTTCTATCGCCGGTTATTTGGGCCAAACCTGAGAAACTCACCTCGACAATCACTTGGGAAATAACCCCCGACGGCACTCTGCGGATTTCGGGAAGGGGTGAAATGCCCGATTTCGATTACAACAAGAAGAAGTGTTGGCTTCAGAAGAAATATGAAGGCAAAGTGCGCCGCATTGCAATAGGCGAGGGTATCACCAAAATCGGTGATTATAATTTCAAGTCGATGGATATTTATGACGGCAATTCGATGCGTGACATAGAGGAGGTGTCGATCCCGTCGTCGGTGCGTATAATCGGCTTTTCGGCATTCTGTCGTAACGGCATGGCGAAGGTTAATTTTTCGGAGGGCCTGTTTGAGATCAAAAAATGCGCGTTTGAAGATTGCAAGGGGCTGACCGAGCTCAAGCTGCCGCAAACGTTGCAGACGATTTATCCGAATGCGTTTGTCGGTTGCACCAACATCAGGACAATCGACTTTTCAGGCTCGCAGGTTGCGCTTTGTGTCGATGCATTCAAGAAAGATTCGGGCATCACTGAGATTAAAAACGGCGAGAATGTGTATTTTGGCAAGGTGATGAATGGTGTGTCGTCATCGCTCCAAAATGTATTCAGCGAGACGCATGTCACCGAGGAAATGCTAAGAGGAAAGCCACAAGAAGCGGGCATCAATACCGCCGCTGCCGAGGCGGGAGGCGAAACTGAACCGTTGCCTAACTTACTATATGTCACTGATTACGAAGAGGGAGGAGAAGTGTATGGAGGTACAAGTCTGGAGCTTAACCTCGCCGGCCCTGACAAGCGTTCGCGATTAGACAATGTGAGCACTCCCTGGGGCTACTATCAATATGTAGGCGAAGGGGGAGATGGGAATATATTTATATTCGACGATGTGAAGCGAGTGGGAAATCATGCCACATTCAAGGCGGTGCGCTATATGTATGAGTATGACAGCGACGCCGGCCGTGAGATATTGAAGCGCACGGATGACACGGAGGATTGGAGTGCCGACTACAACTGTGCGACCGGTGAGTTGAAGCTCAAGGTGCCGGGATATGAAGAGACATTCGGCAAGGAGAGCCTTGTCAAGGATGAGGTGGCGCCGGGGGTGTTCAAGGCCACTTATATCGGAAATATTTATGATGTCGATTGGGAGTTAGTGGGAGGACGGAGCATTGACTTCGAGAAGGTAGGCGACAAAGTGCTGATGGTTGTGGGTGAGATATACAACAATGGCCGAATTTACGGCAATTATTATGCATTGGGCCATATTGAGGGGCGCAGGATTGTGTTCGACAAGGGCATCTACGACCAAGGAGGCTTTGCAGGTGCAGAAGCAGCCTATGTAGCGAACGACTACAAGAAATTGATAGAACTGATGCAAAAGGAGGAAAGTGAAGTGGAATGCCGCCCGGGCCTAATAATCTACAACGGCGAAACCTACCACGAAGTCAACCCCTAACCATTGAAGGTGTTTAAACTGCGTGGCTACAGATCGGAGCAGACATTCCAGACAATTGGTTTTAAATGCAAAGATCATTATTATGAGTGAAAATTTTTGTAAATTTGTGAAATGATAAACTAAAAACAACAAGACTATGACCATGTTAACAAAAACAATGAAATTGGGTGCATCTTTATTGCTTTCATCACTGATTTTCCCGTTGGTGTCAAATGCAGAAAGTACAGTATATGTATTCATGCCGTCTATGGATACAAAATCTACAACGACATTATCGGTAAATGGCATAGATGCAGGGGATTTCAAAACAGACATCATGCAGCATATTGATTCTAATGAAAAGCAAGTGGAGAAATTATTGAAGAAAAATCCTAATTTGCAAATACCTGTAATCAAGGAGACGGATATAATGTTTCCTGCTGTAAAGAAATGCGTGCTCAAATCTGAGGGTCCAACGCTATTTATTATGGAGGCATCGGGGAATCACCCATCCACGGGTGCGCCTTTTTCTTCAAAGCTTGAGACGACACTTGATATTGAAGATGGTGGGGTATATTATGTCGGAGTTGAAATGGCTAATTTAAATTCTGACATTTTATATAATCCAAAAGCAAGTTTAAAGGATTCAAAAGGAATTAAAGAGGAAATGGATAACAATGGAAACGAAATGCCCAACCTCCAGTTGCAGCGATTATCTGAAGAAATTGGGAAAAAACGTTTGAAAGATAAAATGACTCACCAGGTATCTCAATATGTGGAGGAGTAGATTATGTGTAGTAGCATTGGCCATGCTGTCGGTTTTTACCACAATTGCCGACAGGTGGCCTTGGCTATTGCTTACCGAATGTATGGAGCAAGGAGCCAACGGTGATTATAAAGGACAAACAATCAACGGGTGGCGTAAGGGCTACGGCATGGTTTTGCAAGAAAACGGTTCCTTTTATGTCGGTTTATTTCAAGAGAATGCCACAACAGGAACCGGAATAATTGTAGCTCCAAATGCGAGCTTCTTGCAATATTTTGATTCTACTGCCTATTATGTAGGTAAAGTAAAGGATGGCAAACCTCACGGTTTGGGGAAGTGTTATGATGACTATGGAAAGCTCTTGTATAGGGGCGATTTTAAAGATGGAAAGCCAATCTCAAACTTGATGGCTGGCCAAATTGATGATAATCATAGGTTTGTAAATATTGATCTTGGTGAAGGACAGTACATTTTCACTGAAGTGAACGACACAACTCTCGATGGTCAGGCATTTATCTGTGGAGTGGATAAGAGCTTATGGATTGGAAGATTCAGAAATAACAATGTTGCAGGTTTGTCAGTCAACATTGCTCCCGATGGAGAATGGCAATCATTTTTTGTAAGAAATGGGGAAGCCATACCTCAAAGTTCCTCTCAGAATTATAAAGACCTTAAGGATGCGGAACAGCGACTTCGATTGCAAATGATTGATTCAATGAGAGCCCAATCAGAAAGGGCAGTTGCTGTATATGAGGAGCGAGGGGGAGGGTTCTTGTCACGTCTTCAGAAGTTTATGAGCGGATTTGCTACCGCTTGTGAAATAATAGGTTCGGCTGCAAATTGCGCTGCAAGTGTTGTCAATCTCTATCAAGTTGTGTCTGATCCTTCAAGCATGTCAAATTATGGAATGTCTGGAAGTCAAAGCGGATCGAGCTTACCTATGCAGTATTCTAACTGGGCAAAAAGGGCGGAACAACATTATAATTCGTTAACAAATACAGGCGTTCGTGTCAAAAGTAAAGGAGAAGATGTAGGTGGTTCAAATGGACAATCACTTAATTCAGGCAACTATGTTTTGCAAAAAAAATCTCTACGGGAGGCTCAGAGAGAGATGAAGAGCATTCGTCTTAAGGCAAAACGGAAAGGTATAGATATACAAAAGTCAAGATATGAAGACATCTCCGTTTCTTATTAAGGAAGCATTGGGAACATGTGATATTAAAATCTTATGTAAGTGTGTATTGAGGCTTAAATAAATATGTTCCGGCTTCGCCGGGACATACGCTTCGCAGCGTCAAAACACGTCGGCGGCGCCTCCTTTTCCCCAGTGCGCGATGCAACGTGGCGAACGTTTATGCGGTTTAACACCGGTCAAACTAAGTTGCATCGCG